>DUKP01000041.1:0-3037 GCA_013329295.1 Candidatus Poseidoniaceae archaeon | reverse complement strand
AATGCGAGTAAGTTAGAAATTTGAGGCATCATAGTATTTTGAAACATCATGAATGAAATCTCATCAGTTGCAACAATTACATCCGTTGAATCAACTATTGAGATACTGAAAAAATAAAAATTAGATGAATCAAAGAAATGCTTTATTGGTAGACTAAATTGATTACTAGGACCTAGAGATTGAAATTCTAAACTACCCGTATAGACAACATTTCCCTGCAAGTTTGAAACTGAATATTCTGTAGTATATTGTTGATTAAAGGGCGCATTTGTTACTTCAACATTCAATCCCACAGTTTCATTGGATAGCCAATCATATTTGGTAATTGTAATCTCTGCTTGTATAGAATTAGCGCTAGTTGAAGATGCAAGTGGTAAGGATGCGATGACCAACAGCAAAACTAATGCTGGTGCTATCCGCATGTTATCTCTATTTATTACAAAGTTGAAAGAGATATTGTTCCTAAGAAAATTAATCTTCATTGATTAACATAGCATCATAGGTGACTATAGTGTCTTGATTAAGTGTTTTTGGTGGGTCTATTCTAGCAATAAACAACAAAATTAGTCCTAGCAAAATTAGAGCTGAATAACTCAATACTTTGCCAGATAGAAACGGTTCCGAATCTTCTGTTGCTACTCCAAACCGAATTGAGCCATCTGGATCTGCTACACCAAGCATTGTCATTGAATCGATATGTACTTCACGAATAGGACGTCCAAGCAAATCTGGTCCAGGATTTTGAACTCCTTGATCACTACCTGGATTTGTTACTGTTGGAGTGCTTGCAATATCACGAACATGGGTCATTCCATCTCTAACAATACCAAAAACTGCGTATCCTCCATCATCCCTATTCTCCGGGTCTAGACCATGTTGTTCGTTATCGGTAATGTACCATTGCGAATCAGCAGAATCTTCCTCTGCACCTCTTGCCATACCCATTGCGCCATCAACATGTGATAAATTGACATGATGTTCAAGCGGTATAGTTTCTCCAGTTCCTCCACCGCTACATTGTGGTGAAGTAATTGGATATGTTCCAATGACTTTGCATTCAGGGTCTCCAGATTGAATAACAAAATCATTGACTACTCGATGGAAGAAAACTCCATCATAGATACCCGCCTCAATATGTTGAATTATGTTACTAGTGGTTATAGGCGCCCATTCTTCAAACAATTCAATGGTAATTCTACCCGATGTTTCTGATGATGTTAAGCCAGTGTGATATGTTATATCGATAACAAGTACTGCATTGCCTTGGTAAGAACTATTCATAGGAGTATCTTCCTCAACTGGACCATCTGTCCACAATGTAGGGTCTAGACCATTAGACCGCCAAGAAGGTTCATCATCAAGACCTGAAACATTTGCTGGAACAAGAACTAGCATGAAATTGAGAACCAACATTAACGCAATTCGTCCTCGCATGTCATTTCCAAAACTATCTCACTCATGAATAATTCTACATCGAAGCGTCATACTCATGAGCAAGTAGTTATTGGGTAGGGTTATGGCCGCGGACACCTCGTTGATTGAGGAAGACGTCTTGGTTGCTGAAATTGTCGAAGTTTTACCGAATGGAAGTCGCAGAGAGTTGAATATCTCAATGATTTCAACTATTGCGGTTTCAATAGTGTTTTTATTGATGGCAATGTCATTTGGTAAAACGATTATTCATGATTCTAATCAAGAGGGTTCATTTTCTGGAGAATGGTGGGAAACTCCATTGCATCAGCGTCACAAAATGGATTTGCCAATGGACTTGATGCGCGCCCAATTACCCGAAAATGGCACTCTTGAAGTAAAGCCATACACGGAACATTTCATCGAGGTTGAACTGCCGTTAGAAGAGCAAGATGCTGGCACTCCAGGAGATGATTTAATGCACGTTGCTCTTTGGCTGCCTGATGTTGAAGAAGGAGTTAAAGTACCAGTAATTATGACAATACACCCTTACTATGACTTTGGTGGAGAAGGTATTCTTGGAGAAGATTCTTCACCAAATACTGTTCCAGATGGTGGTGTTGGAAAATGGGTTTACGATACCTTTGTTCCTCACGGCTACGCACTAGCCCAAGCCTCAACCTTTGGTACTGGTCAGTCTACTCACTGTCAAGACGTCAAAGGTTTAGGTGAACAAATTGGTATACAAGCGGTGGTTGAATGGCTTGGTCAACAAGAATGGTCAAATGGTAATGTTGGACTAATGGGTAAGTCATATGCTGGAACTACTAACTGGGAGGCAGCACAAAATCCTTCAGAACATCTCAAAACAATAGTACCAATCTCTGGCTCGATAGGTGTTCAAGAGATGTTCTATCGCAATGGTTCATCTGAAAGCAGAGCTATGGTATACGATGCACTGTATGAAGGTGCGACCGCTGATGCAACATTTGATGATACCAGAATGTGCACTGATGATATTATCGGGCCATTAAATCCACTAACAACTTGGGCTGGAGCAGAATTCGGTGGCTCTAAGTGGAGCAAATACTGGGAAGAACGCCGCCATTTACCAGATGTCTTAGAAAATTACCGAGGTAGTGTTTACTTGGTTTGGGGATTACAAGATTGGAATGTTGATCCATATCATGCATTCCCAACTTATCAAATGATGATTGACGCTGGAATTAATGCCCGGGCGATTGCGGGTCAATGGGCTCATAATTATCCAGATCAACCAGATAGACACTCTGAATTAAGCTCTGGCTACGGTAAAGAAGCCTATCCAAATATGAGCAGAATGGATTGGGCTGTTGAACTGTTTGGTTGGTTTAATTATTATCTCAAAGATATTGGCGATGAGCCTGAACCTATGGTTCAAATTCAAACCAATGATGGACGTTGGCATGTCGAAGAAACTTGGCCTCCTGAAGACATGACGTGGGATTTACAAGATATTGGTACTAATTGGTTAATTACCGGAAGTTCAGTAAATGGTTTTGGCTCATCAGTTACTTTAGTCAGTGAAGAATTATCTGAATTAACCCATATATCTGGCTTGCCTACTTTACATTTAGATGTAACAACA
>DUKP01000142.1:3001-5335 GCA_013329295.1 Candidatus Poseidoniaceae archaeon | reverse complement strand
TCTCCATGTTGTTCTACTAATGCAATTGCTCTGATTTTGATAAAACTTGGTCTAATATTTCCCATAATTATCACTCCTGAAATAATTTAACTTCGATTGGAATATCTGGTTCATCGTGTCGAATAACTTGTAGACGAATCTTACGTGGAGGATTTTCAATACCTCGTTCCCAGATCTTTTCGTTAACTGAAGGATCAATCCAAACTTCTTCATCTTCCTTAACCTTCAAGTGTTGAACAACATGATCTTTGATAATTTGAATTGCTCTTGGAGCACGTTTGTAGCGAGTAATGTTCCAAGCCTTCCTTAGAGGGACAATCAATTCTGATTCATTTGGTCTTGCCACTATAATCACCTCTGTAGTTTACTGCGTCTCCAATGATGTCTCTTTGGATGAGATACAGTATTTCGGTCGGTCTTTAACATGACCCATACAGGGACACGGCGGTTTTGCTTGGTTGCCTTCATTAGGCGGATTTTCTTTGCTGCTGGCTTATTTTTTGACATTTCGAGCACCTTCTCAGATTCTTCTAATTGACGCATTATTGCGGCTCTTGGATTGTGATGCCAATATAGATTTCAACATTTCATCGTTCATTGGCGGAACGAATTTGTTATTTTCATGTAAATTAATTATCATTTTTCTAATCGATTCTGCTCTTTCAGGAGTTGCTAGCGAGATTCTAGTAATCCTAGACCTTGCATCACTGGTAAGTAATTGTTTCATAGCATTAGAAACTGCCATAGATTCAGCATTTTTGATTTGCGAATCAATCTCTGCATCAGCTTGAGCCATAGCTTGAGATTCAAATTGTTTCTGCAATTCTAATCTTCGTTGTTCGCGAAGTGCTGCCAGTTGGTCATCCCCGCTTGCAGACATAATTGACAAACTCCCACTTCCTCAATACTTTGCTAGACCTGGATACATATCATTGGCCATATCTCTGCAAGAATGTGCTGCTTCATCGAGCAATTTTTGTCCTGTCGAAGTAATTCTTCTTCCAGAGTATAATTGTTGCTTACCATCGGCTGATTCTATTTCCTTGGTAGCAACTAATTCAACAAGTCCAGCAGATTCAAGTTGCTGTAGAACAGTTCTAACGATATGCCTTGATGCAACTCCCGGTGTATTTGGACTCGCACCATTGTTGACACTTTTTCCGTAGTCTTGTGCTAAACTTGTAACACCAACTGGACCTTGCTTTGCAACTTTGCGTAAAACCGAAGCTGCTCTAATAGACCACCAGTTAGACTGGGTTGGAGGTCTTTCACGATCAGCACCAGTTTTTACGAAATTGGACCAATCAGGTTGTGATATGTCCTTCATTTCGGACAGTTTTTCTGCTAATGCTGGAATAAGCATGTCAGCGGGGATATCATAATATGTGGTCATGTAACAACACCAAGCACTTTGCCGACTTAACTCCCCTATATCAATGAAACGGGTGCAAATGTAGAGCCATAACTTGAAAATTATGAAAAATGCAAGTGTTATTGAAGGGGTAATTGTAGGAACAAACATGCAGAAGGCGTTAGCCCAAAACCCGAACTTACTTCGGACGCTTTTAGGGCTATCATTTACTCTAATATTTTTGCTTGCTTATGCAGTATATGGCGCTACAATATCCCCATCATATTATCTCTACACTACAGAAACAGAAACAACAATTGATTCATCTTCAGAACCAGTGAAACTGTATGATGAGGAGGGGAATTTGACTAACTGGAGGTGGACATTCACTGCTGATGGAGTAAATCTTACTTGGGTAAATGCAAGTGCGAGTGACCTATCTCGAAATGCTATAATCAAATTGACTAGTTCTGCTGGCCTCTACAGCCATACTAAGCTTGGCGACCCAGACGCTGAAGATTTTAATTGCGCAGATAAGTGTTACTTCAACAACACACATGAGGCAATTATTGAAGAAGGGGGAGATGATTCGATTATATCCATGACTACAACCGATCCTGGACGGAGAAATAATGGTACTGTATATGCTAAATCTCTTGATGAAGCAGAAGAAAAAGCAAGAGATATTATAGAATATGTGCACTCACCTTCAGTAATAATTGTTGAGGTTATCGAAAGAGGTAATAAAAGCACTGCTCCAGGTTTATCACTAATTACAGTAAATGAGGATTTTGAAAGTATCGAAGTATTTTCTGTTGATGCCGGAACAGAATTTCTTTGGGCGGTTGCCGCTGTTGTTGGATGCTTTTCGATGATATTAATACCATCATTTACAGTGTATTTTGCTGCACGAGCCAAAGAACGAAAAAATGAATTAAAATTACAAAAGGCTGAGCAAGAAGTTGATGAATCTGTAACTTCTG
>DUKP01000142.1:0-2656 GCA_013329295.1 Candidatus Poseidoniaceae archaeon | reverse complement strand
ATTGGAAGCCAATTAACTCATATAGATTACAGGTTCTGTCTAAATTGAGCCGGTTATGAGAATACAGGTTGCGATTTTGTTAGTTTTATTACTATCAATGCAGTCTATGACAAATGTTACCCTTCAAGAAAACGAATCTAACATATCTTATACTTCAGCAAAAGCAACTGGTGTAGACCTTACAGTAACAGATATTTCTTATTCATATCCAGATGCAGTTGACCGTTCTAAATATCAAATGTTTTCCTCTAATACACCTCCTATCAATTTCAACAGGCCTGACTCATTATTTGTGACTGATGCAGTAATTGACACACAGATTGAAATCCAAATTGAAATTAGTAATATTGGAGACAGTAATTCCCCAAATTTAGATCTAAATGTTTTGATTATCCATAATGAATATCAGGATTTTGAAATTTTTAATGCCACTAACCAAGTTAATTCAATAAGAGGGCAAAGTAATGCCATATCATCATTCAAATTAATACCGACATATTCAGGAAATCACAGTATCATAATAACACCTTCAATGTCAGTTGTAGATGACAATCCTTCAAATGACGTAATGACGAGTACATTTACTGTTGCAAGTCATTACTTCAATTGTGATGATCTAAGTTTATGGACTGTTGGGCAAGAATGGGGTATGAATAGTGAATCATCGTTATCACAAGGAAGCGCTTGTCATATTGGCAATGGACAAAGTTCTACTTATAGTGCAAATTTAGCAACCAATTTGATAACACCTGTATTTGATATGTCTGATGCAATATCAAACCCAACTAGAACTAATGGAATTTCATTTTACTATACTGGCAGTTTGGCAAGTGGGGATTTTGTAAGACTTTACAGTATGAACCCAAGTAATTCTTGGGTTGAATTAGCTAGTATTACTGGAACAATGAGTAGCGATATAACAACTTGGCAAACTTGGTCAGTAAACAATGCTGGGGCAACATCGCCGTTAATACCTACGCCACAATCTAATTTCCATGCCAATTCACAATATAGATTTGGTTTTACAAGTGATGCAACAAATAATGATATTGGACTTTGGATGGATGATATTGTCATAATTTATGACCAGCAATTACGTGAAGAGGAATACGGAATTGCAACATCGGGTGTCGGGGTAAATGGTGCAGTCCCAAACTCATGGGGTAAAGCAACAATTCAACTGACAAATACTGGAAATGTTTCAGAGACTTTTACACCATCTCTTTCTGGAATACCAAATGATTGGCAATATTACTTTTCACAAACAAGTGGAGTAAGTATTACTGAATCAAATGGAGTATTTTTAGAAAAAGGTGAGAGCAAGATAATTGAACTTAATTTCCAACCCAGGGACAGCGAAAATCAGGGATTTTATCCAATCACATTTACTTCAACTAGTAAAACTCATCAAAGTATATCTTCAAGCATTGTCATACAATTAGAAGTCATACCAGATAGAATTCCTGAATTTCTACCGCAGTTAAGTATTCCAAGATGTGTACCAGGTTCATCATGTGTTACATCAATTTCAATCACTAATAGTGGCGGTGCACCTGATGTGTTTATGTTATCACTCGATTATGACAACTTACCAATTGGTTGGAGTGTTTCCTTTTCTTGGAATCAACCAACAGAAATTTTAGTCCAACCTGGATTTTCAGTGCCAATAATGCTAACCTATACTATCGGAAGTGATGCAGTACCAGATTCAATCGGAGAATTTGATATAATTGCAGTATCTGAAAATGATTCCTCTAGAACTGATTCAATAAGTATAGAAATTGTTGCAAGCATGATTAGTGATGCAACAATTACACCAAACATGCAGCAGGTTGGAAATGCAAAATTGATTAAACCTGGTGATAGTGATATTGTTGTTTTTAGTGTATTCAATAATGCTTCTGTGCAAGATATTTTTGAAACAGATGTTGTTTTTGAAGGGACAACTAATTGGGAGATTAGTGAAATCACTCCTGCGACATTATATCTGAATTCAGGAGATACGGGGACATTTAGTGCTAAATTAACTGCACCAGTTACTGCTCAAGTAGGAGATGATTGCCCAGGTTATCTAGCATCTATAATTTCTCAAAGAAGTGGTGAAATATTTGCTTCTAGCATAGTTGATAATTTCGAAATATCTCAAGTAAATAATATTGGGATGGAATTGCTTGAATCACCTGGAAATCTAGTACCTGGTAGCCAAAATATCATCTCTGTAGAACTAAATAATTTGGGTAATGGGCCAGTACCTGTAGATTTGTCAATAGATGGAATACCTGAAACATGGAATACAAGTTTTATGATAGATAATCAGATTATTAGTGGCAATATACAACTTGGTGAAATTTCAGAGTTAAGTTCAACCAAACTTATCGACATAGTGATAAATGTACCATCAGGCACAGATCATAGTCTAATATTTGAAATTGATATCAATGCTATGCCTTCTATGTATGGAGATGACATCGATATATCTGATAATTCAATTTCACTTAACTTAATTACAGTCATCGTTAGGGATTTATTTCTGTCCAATGATATCCAAACAATTAGTTCTGGAGTTGGTAATAGTACAACATTCTATTTAGATATCAATAACTTTGGTAATATTCAAGAAAGTGATTTACGTATTTTTGCTAATCTGTATAGTGAT
>DUKP01000129.1 GCA_013329295.1 Candidatus Poseidoniaceae archaeon | reverse complement strand
TGTTAGAGCTTCAGCGGCATCATCGTCAAGATTCACTTTCTCAATTTTAGCAACATGGTGAACTTGCTGATTGACATCTGAATCAGCAAGAGGTCTAAATCTAAACACAGCACATCGAGATTGAATTGGTTCAATTATTTTCGAGGAATAATTGCAGGAAAGAATGAATCGACAAGTTTCGGCATATTGCTCCATTATTCTTCTAAGCGCACCTTGTGCATCGTTAGTTAATGCATCAGCCTCGTCAAGGAAGATAATCTTGAAGGCAGCGCCTCCATAAGGACTAGTGCGAGCAAATTGCTTGACTTTTGTTCTAATACTCTCAAGTTTTCTTTCGTCAGATGCGTTCATTTCTAACAAATTTTCTCTATAATTTTCTCCGAAAACATCCTTGGTTAATGCCATGGCGGCAGTGGTTTTTCCAGTACCAGGAGGGCCAGCAAAAAGTAAGTGAGGAAACTGTTTTTTTTCTGCATAAATAGTCAAACGTTGGACTACTGCTGGTTGTCCTCTAATCTCACTGACAGAGCGAGGTCTGTGTTTCTCAACCCATAACTCGCTCATGGGTTGATGAAGATGGCGAACGCCCTTCAACATTATGATAAAAAGCGCTATATTTTATCGGCTAAATTCTCACTTCTCTTAATATACAAATACAATCAAGGGAAAAGACAGTAAAAGGAGACTATGTCTCAGTGATGAGTCCCATGCCTTACGCGTCCGAAAAACGTCAAGCATTAACTGCGATTTTCATTGTTTTTTTGTTTATTTTTAGCGAAATTTTGGTTGCTGAAAATGACTACAATTTAGAATTGAATGATCATAATCCTTCATACTCCATCTATTCTTACTCACCAAATTCAGAAGTGCATATTTCGTCTGAGTTTCCAGATTTTAACTATAACAGCAATTCAGAGAATAATGTTGGTATTAATCAATTAGGTGGTGAAGAGCGGGCTCTATACAAATTTTCAAACAATCTGAGCAAATCCTCTGATCTTATTTTAGATGCTGAACTTAGACTTACATGCGAGGTCTTGTATCAGCAAACTCCTAGTCAATTACCCGTTCTCTACCCTGCAACAATATATGGGAACTTTGCACCTTCTGAAGTTACTTGGAATAGTATTGCCAATTCAATAGCATGGCAGAAACCTGGTGTTGATGGAGAATTTGATAGAAAAGATTGGGATGTACCATCTTCAAGTGCCTCTATTACTTCAAATATTTATGAGTACAATCTTAATGTTACTAAATTAGTTCAAACCAGTTTACACTTGGGAAGGAGTACATTTGATATCATTATTTCTGGCCTCGGAGGTAATATTGCCTGTGCTAAAGGCAACAATGTTACTACATCTTATCATCCTGAACTAATTATTTCACATTCATCTGGTTTTCATAGCGACGGTGGTTCAGTTGAACAAAATTTTGCTGTTGACGGTGTTCCGTTAATGAAAAACGATTTTATTATGGCTGCTGACATAAATCCTAGGATTAGTTTTGATAACCTTGTAGGAACCGATGTAGAGTTCCAATTTTCATTATCAAGTGATTTTAGAAACATCACAGACTTGACTTGGATTTATTCAACATTAAGCAACCAGTTTACAACTTCTGGTGCTGCTGGATATTACAATATTCCTAATTCTGAATCATTTCCACTAGGGTCAATAATTCACCATAGAATTAGGTCCATTGATAACACCTCAAAAATATCGGATTGGTCTGAAGGATACTTTTTGTTGCCAGATTACAATACCGTAAACAATTCAGATGGTACAGCAACAATAACCTTGGGGCAAAACGATTTTAATTTGATGGGCACTGATTTTATTGAAGATACGTACATTGATACTTCGGCAATTCAAGGACACGGTGAGGAACAATATTTGTATGTGTCTAACGATGTGAATGATAATAAAATAAGTTTGTTGAAAATCAATTTTAATATGCTAGGCATTCATAGCAATGCGACTATAGTTTCTGCATCACTGGAATTGGACAGACAAACAGTTACTTCTCAAGGGCCAACTCTTTCTTTACACCCAATTGAGCATTCCTTGTGGAGTGAGTCTGAGGCTACTTGGAACTATGGTAAAATTGGTCAACAATGGGCTAATGGGGGGCTAAATCAAATTGGGTCATCTGAACAATCAAATATTGATTCTAATTCAGCCTCAAATACATTTGATTTTGATATCCAAAATTCACTTCAAAAACATCTAGATGAATCTTCTAATGTTCCTTTGAGTTATGTATTAACTGGATTTTTACCAGATGATTCGCCACCATCTCAACTGGAAGAAATTAAATTTGCTTCGTCCGAATTTCAAGGAGTTTCTGGAAATACACCAAGTGTGAGTTTGACATATTCATGGACTGCGAATCAATCAATTCCAGATGTAGAACTAATTTCTCCAATAAACACAGAACCTGTTTGGGAAATTGAAAATGACAATTTAAGCGGCGATACAACGCCTGAGTTAGAATGGCAATCTTCAGATGGAGTATTTATGGATTACTTTTTGCAAGTATCGAACGATCCATTATTTAGAGACGTTATTTTAGACTTAGATAGTAGAGATCTATCATTAACATCTCTTACAGCTTTACAAAATTACACATTTACTTCATCAAATCAATTGTCTAAAGGAGACATTTATCATTGGAGGATAAAGCAGGTTGACGGAGATGGTAGAATAGGGGATTGGAATGCTTCTTCACTGTTTATTTCTACCCTTGAATCTGAATGGCTAGGTGGCAATATGTTTAGATTTATTCTAAATAACTCAGTAGATTCAAATGTAAATTCAATTCCTGGATTTAAGTTTAGTTCTATTGCCAGTAACTCTCCAACCACCAATAGTTACGGTTATTCTAACATATTTATCGCAGATACAATGTCACTTGGAAAGTATAATGCTCTGTTAGGCCTTAATTTACAAAGTTATCTTCTACCTCAGGGTTATGCAGTAATTTCATCTAACCTAACTATGACTACAGTTTCATCAACTAATTCTCCTAATGTAGGTGTATGGGAATTAGTGTCAGATGATTGGAACGAACAAGAAGTGACTTGGATTGAATCATCTAGTGGAATTCAATGGGATTCGCCTGGGGCAACGGGAACCTTAGACCGAGTTAATCTGTTGAGTAATTCCTCTGTAGCCTCTAATTGTTGTACTGTTTGGAATGTGACAAGTTCAGTCCAAAATTCGATGAGAGATGGAAAAAATCTTAATTTTATGTTAGAAATTATGCCGGGTTATTACGGTTCTACTGCAATATTCAATTCACCTTTGAGCCAAGACTCACAAGATCAGCCCCAACTAGAGATAATCTTTACTTTAGGTTCTAATCAAAAGCCTACACCTCCAACTGCGCAAAGTCCTGCTGATGGCGAATGGGTTTTCAAAAATAATTCCACCCTAGAAACTGACATAGACTTAGATTTGTCATGGAATAATAATAGTCCGATGCCAATTGTTGGCTGGGCGATTGAAATTGATTCATCCAGCAATTTTGATTCCATTGACAAGCGTTCAATTACTTCTTGGAATGACCCAGGATTTGATATTGCTGGATGCGAATATGAGTTGCAAAGTTCCTTAGATATTGGTAAGGTCTGGTACTGGAGGGTTAGAGGTTTATCGAATACCTTCCAACTTGGCGAGTGGTCACAAAGTTTCACATTTTTCCTACCGGATTTAAATTACCACCCACTCACACACAATTCATTTACTACTGAATATTCTCATGGTAGTGCTTTTTCCAATCAACAAATGATAAATTTTGCAGATTTACATATCAATGACAGAAGTACATTAGATATTGTCAATGGAGAAACCGAATCAATTTTGAGTGTAGGAAGATTGGCTGATGGTGCTAATAATTCAATGTTAATTTCTGTACCAATACCACTAGCAATGCATCCAGAAAATGCATCTCTAACTTCGGCAATGTTCTCTCTTGAGGCAACTCCACTTTCATCTGCTAATGTTAGATTAGCTGTTAGAGAAGTTCTAACTCCTTGGGATTTAAACGCTAATAACTTTAGATATAATTCAACAAATAATTGGAGTGAATTAGGTGGGCGAGGAATAGGTTCTGATGTTTCTGAACCTCTTGACATAGTAATGTCTCAAGTAGGGAAGAATGTGTGGAATATAACACAAATAGCTCAAAGAGCGCTGGCCGAAGGTAGGACAAGTTTGTCTTTGATGATTTACTCAGATACAGATTTGCCTGGTCAGTTGGTGTATTTCTATTCATCAGATTTCTCCAACACGAAACCAACAATAAACATGACATGGGTCGAAGGTCAGAGAACAATTCCTTCTGATATCATTGAGACTATTCTACCGCTCGATGGACAAATTTACTTTAATCAAACCTCCCATGCAATATTACCTGAATTGAGGCCTACCTTTACCTGGTCTTTGCCTCAAAGTAGTGTATCAACTCCAGATGCATGGCGGATTTTCTTCCAATTAGACCCTAACAACGATATGGAAGGAGATTTAATGTTTGATTCGAGAGTGAATCCCGAGTTGTTCGATTTAGTTACACTATCTTTTACACCGGATCAGGATATTAATTTTGGAAATTCAATAAATTGGTCTGTACAACCAATTGAACAAGAAATGTTAGGCCAACGTAGTAACCAATCAATGTATTTTATACCTAATTCAATTGGTCAAGAAATAAATCAGACAGACGCAACTATTTACATTCAAGATGGAAGTTTATTCCCACCAACAAATTATCCTTCTGCTACCTCAGACATTTATCTTGATGAAGGAAATCCATATCAGAGCAATGATACCGGAGGAATAAGAGTTGGAAATAGCACAATTTTGAATAGCAATTTATCCTCAATAACATCTATTGTTAGTTTTAATTTGTCCACACTTACTCTACCGAGTGTGTATGAGATAATTAGTGCAGATTTAGAATTAACAGCAGTCAACGGTTCTGGAGCAGTTGATATCTCAGCATCTAGGATTTTAGCCAACTGGGATGAAAATTCCACTTGGGATAATTCCTCTTCAGGAGTTCAGTGGATAAATAGTGGGGCATTAAGAGGCGCAGATTCTGATTTACCAGACTCTATGGTATATGTTGACTCAATTGGGACTTTCTCTTGGAATGTCACCCGCATATTACAGTTAACAGTAGAATCTAATCAAGATGTAGCATCGATTTTATTGCAACCTGAGGTGTTTAATTCTCCAACAGGGATTGTTGAGGGCAGTTACATTTTTGCTGATAGTGAAAATACAAATATTTCACTTCGACCAAAATTATCTATCCAATACCGAACTGTTGAATCATGGTTGCCGCCAACTGTATCTCTAATTAGCCCGGCCAACGGCTCAACTTTATGGAACGAATCATCACCATCATTAGTTGGTGCTGATAATATTTCTTTCGAAGTTTCTCAACCAGTTTCAAATCATACAACAATAAATCTATGCCATGGTACTCAGATTCGCTGGCTAGATTGTGTTCAAAGTACTAGTAATGTCGAAAATTATTCCTGGGATTCAATCTTGAATTTATTCAATTATACTGATATTGATGAAATTGAGTCAAATGCCGGTGATCAATGGCAATATTGGAGATTTAGAGTAGATCAAGAGCATAGAATTGGACATTACTCTCCAATTTATCATTATCGAATCCCAGAGAACCAAGCTATTTTTGACGGCTACGAAAATTATACAGTTGAACTTTCACGAGGTTCTGTTTTTACTCTTACAGGAGATAACCCGATGGTATCTGATGCTTCTACTGATTCATCTAACAACCTAAATTTGGGACAATCCCCTACAATTAGCGTTGGTACAAATCCATCGTCAGGAGGAGTGTTTGAAGCATATTTCGAATATAATTTATCGGAATTGTATTTCGTTCCAACTGCTACACCTATATCTATGACTTTAGAATTGGAAGTAATCTCAAATATGATAACTCAATCACCAATAGCAGTATCTGTTTATGCTTGTGATGGTTTCGAAGAATCATTGATTAGTTATCAATCAACTCCTACTTGTTCAACTTCTGAAATTACAAGAACAAGTATTACTGGGACTAGTGGTAACTTAGTTTCCTGGGATTTAACATATCTTGGGCAGACAAACTTTTTCACAAATAATGATACATTGTCGTTTAAATTAACTGCGGTTTCTGGACAAAATAATTTCATTGAATTCCATTCATCAGAATCAATAAATGGAATGAAGCCAACAATTAATTTAACCTATATTGAGAATATCAATCAATATTTGCCACCGAGTCAACCGCTACCAATATCTCCAAGTGACGGTGAAATTTTGTATGATGTTAGTAATTTACCAATTAATTCAGTCCAGTCAGTACAACTAGAATGGACACAGGTTTCTTCTGCTACATCGTATAAATTATTCATTAATACTGAATCTGGATTATTAGTCTTTGACTCATTAATAGATAGTGGATTTAGTGGCAACACATTCACCAGTTCGATATTTTCACCCGGTGAATCTTATGAGTGGTGGGTTCAGTGCTATAATCAATCAATACCAGGGCCTCCCTCACCAAAGTGGATATTTGGCTTAGGAAATCCTGATAACTTCGACAATAAAGATGGAACACTAACTTATGCCTTTTCAGATTCAAGCGAAATATTAGACTTCAACCACATCAATTTTTACGACACATGGATTACTGACAGTAATCTTGATGTTAATTATGGAGTGGGAGATAATCTTGAAATTGGTGGAGGGTGTCAAAATACCATCAATTCAATTTGTGATGCAATTATATCAGTAGATACGAGCCAAATACCCCTCGACAGTAATTCACAATCTATTCATTCAATTGTGCTTAATTTATTTGTTGAATCTTGGGATTTAACTGGAGGTGCTTACCAAGTTGAATTTTCGATCCATGAATTCTTGTACACAAATTGGGATGAGATGACGCTGACTTGGAATAATACTGGAATTAACCCTGGGCCTCAGCCAGGTGTTGATTTTGTTTCCCAACCATTAGATGTCAAAACGTATAACTCTCTAGATACTGTGTTTTCTTTTGATGTAGGAGAGTACGGCCAATCAATTGGTGATGTACTGACATTCTTAATTCGGGGTACCCCAATAAGTACTGGCGGTAATTTTGATGGTTATGTATCAGTTTACTCGAGCGATTATTCTGATATTAATCTCAGACCAAAATTAGAGATTTTACATACTAATGTTTCAATTTTGAATATTACTTCACAAACGGTCAATTACAATGCAGATGGTTCATATTCATTTGACGTTCAAGCCTTTGATTCAAATGGTCAAGCTATAACAGGAGGTATCCCAAATATGGCAGAAATTGAATGGAGCACTACATCAGGGTCAATTACACCTAATCAGACCACTCAAAGTGCTGTACTTTCTCCTACTATTTCTGGAATGCAAGTAGTTTCAGCCTGTTATGGAATAATCTGTACTGACTATGCAATCATGATTGAACCAGGAATGCCAATGCAAATTTTTGCATCTCTCAATCAAACTTCGGATGTTAACTTTGCAACAATAACGGCAGATGATACATTACAAGTATCTGCATATGCAATAGATCAGTTTGGAAACTTAGTCACCAATGAAGTAATTTCCTTTTTCTCAAGCAATGGTTCAATAGATTCTAGCGGACTATTTTCACCCTATTCTGCGGGTATTCATACAGTTACTGCTGAATGGGTTGGTTCGTCAAACACATTACAAGAGACTCTTCAAGTTGAGGTATTACCAGGGGCGCCAGTGCTTGTAGAATTGTCCGGATGTGGCGACATAATTCACGCAGATACTAGTTGTGATATTTTTGGCACAGCTTTTGATCAATATTCAAATATAGTTTGGTTTGATGATGTAGGAGATTATACATTAAGTGTCTCTGACGGTGAAATCATAGAATACAGTACACCAACTCCACACACATCACCTCCTACTACAGAAGTATTAATCGGTGAATATACTGGGAATTTAGTAGGTCAATCAACTATTAGTTTTGTATCAGAAAATAGTTTGGTGGATAGTATTCTTGTAGATGTGACTCATGGGGCTTTTGCTTCATTCGAACTTGAAGCGTCTTCAACTTCAATATCAGCTGATGAAATTCTGTATTTGAACACAACAAGAATAGATGTTAGAGGTAATAGATTAGCGGTGATTTTACCGATTGAAAACTGGACTTCGGTTGCCGATGGTCAAGTTGTAACAG
>DUKP01000015.1 GCA_013329295.1 Candidatus Poseidoniaceae archaeon | reverse complement strand
CCTAATTTGACCTTGACGATGTCCTATGTGAGCCTGTTCAATAGGATCGAGGAAAAAACTTCGCAATATCGTATTCATCAACATGGAAAAAGTTCCGAGTATTAACACCGTCATGATGAAAAAGGATTCTTCAGGTAGAACCGGTGATAATATTGGGTCAGCTATCCCACCCATTGTTGACCTAATACCTGGATTCATAATTAGCAAAGTCATCAAAATCATGACCATTAGCATCATCATCATCGAACCACCAGGCGGCTGAGGTGGAGGAGTGTTACTGTTTGCCATGGTGGCCGTAATTTAACCAAGGGCATGAAGGTTGGCATTGATTTTTACCTTCTCTAATCAATCATCGAGCCGTGATGTTCAAACCATGAACCATCATAGGTGGCCACATGCGCCGCAAGGAACCGCTTGAAGTTGACTCCAATTGGAAACATCCACTACCGATGCCTATGCCATTTCAGCCGGTTTGTGTAACACAGTTAGAGGCAATTGAACAAATCTCATTATTGCCAAATCAGCCAAGAGTATTCATGTGGACAGATGAGGAAAGACATTGTATCAATGGCTGGGAGTTTTTGGCGAGCGTAAGACAAGGAGTGCCTCCTCAAGGCATTGAGGCTGAACTAAATGCTTGGATGGAACAATATCCAGATGCCTGGCTTGCAGTAGATCTTAGGGACGGAATTATGCCTCCATCAACTACTACTCCAATTGAGCAATTTTTGTCTAGTATTCCTAGACAAGTGATCGTAATAGTATCTAGTGATTCTCAAAGCGAGGTTTGGCCAAACTGGTCTTTGCCAACAATGTGATTTTGTTCACAAGTCAGCGAAAGAAAATCCGCAGGTTGCACAAGTATCAGCATCATCAGCACATGTTGTAGGGCATACTGGGCATGCTTTTCCACCCTCAGGTGCCTCACTTGGTTCTTCTACGACTTCTTCAGCAGCTTCGACTTCTTCTTCAACAGTTTCAACTTCTTCAGCATCATCACCTGTAGACTGTTCATTCCATGCCTTAGCAGCATCTTCAAGTTCAGCCTTCTTCAAATATCCATTATCATCTGCATCGAAGTTTACCGCATGCTCAACAAATGCATCTCTATGCTCTACATCTATGTTATGAGCATCCATTACTCTCAATAGAACATCTTCTCTCCAAGTGACCTTAGGTTTATCTTCAGATTCATCTGCGGCATCAGTTGTATCATCGTCGGAGGATGCTTCTTCAACAGGATCTTCCTCAGAAATGGTTTCAGGTAAATCATCAGATTCAATTTCATCTCCAAAGTGTACACCGTGGAACTTATTCAAAACGTCACCGTCAACTTCACCATTACCTTTGATTTCAAAGCAAACTTCCAATCTCTCACCCTTTCCTACCATTGGGACCATCCAACTTGCTTGGGTTCCAGAGTCAACTTCTTCGGTAGTTATTTCACAATCATCGCGCTTTCCATTAGCACCCTTGATATACCAATCCTTAATTTCAAAATTAGTTGGAATTACATCATTGATATAGATGTCCTGTAATGCAGTATCGCCATTGTTCTCGAACAAAATCAATACTTCATAGCGACCTTTTCCACCTAGTGGAATTGCTTGCTTACCAGCGGAGAAATCTCTTCTATTGTGAATTACCTTAATCGATGGAGCATCAGCACAATCTCTACCACATACTGGTCCGAATCTTTCTGCACTGAATTCTGCTCTAAGCGGTGCAACTACCTTCTCATTTTGAGGAGATGGGTCTGGAGCAATCAAATCATAACTAATTGTAATCTCTTTACCAGGTTCTAATCCAAGAGGTCCTCTAGTTCCAATAGTCATGGTCATTGTATGGCCATCCCCATCAGGAGATTTGTGCTCTTTCTCAAGAGTGATTCCACTGCTAATTTCTGCTTTGTATTGTTCCGGGTCAAGTTCTTTACCAGCAACATTTATTTTCATTGTTTCAAGGTCAGGTGCATCGAAAAGTCCAGGAATATCATCGGTGATTCTCATCAGGTTGATTGTTGCTGAACCATTATTGGCTAATGTTATTGAAGCACCAACTTTTTGGTTTCTGTATGACCTTAATCCAGATGTTGAGTAACTCTTTTTGACATCTGCTTCAAGTACATCAAATGAACTTTCTTGAAGCTTCATTGAACCTTCAGTAGATCTTACAGCATGAGGTAGGATTGTGTAAGATAGGTCATAGGTGAAATCTGGCTCAGAAGTTGCTACAACAGTTCTTTCTTCAGATTCCCACTTCCCGTTAGGTAGTACATCTTGCTCAACATCATGAACATCAAATAGCAACTCATTGCTACCTTTCATTCTAACCTGTAACTTGACTAGGTCGACAGCGAAAGATGAGCGGTTTTCGAAAATAGTTTTACAAATCCAGTTATCTGGTCTTTCATCTTCTCTTACTCTCATGTAGGTAAATCCTCGGCAGAATGCATCTAGTTCTCTAAAGTTCAAATTGGATAGAGTTGAATCTGCGGTATAAGTTGCTGATGCTGAACCTGCTTTGATAGTCTTGGTTCCGGTTACAACAATTCTTCCTTCTATTGCTAAAACCTGCTTTTCGCCAGGCGAGAGTGTACCAACATTCCAAGCCAATGTACTTCCTTCAAGTGTGGCATCTCCAGTGTTTTCAAAAGTAATTTCACTTGGAATAGGTCTACTAACTTCAACGTTTTCTAAGTTTACTGAAGATAAATTCTCAACCTCTATTTCAAGAGCAATTGGGCCTCCTTCTTCACCATGTGAAACAGATAAAGAGCGCTCTTGAGATCTTGCAGGATTAGTGTCAAGGCGTTCTCTAAGGGCCATTAATCGCATTCCTTCAACCTTATATTTCATGCTGTAATTCTTGCCAGCTTCAAGTTCATCGACAGAAACATGGTCTCCACCGATATCGGTTGATTCAGCATTGTCTAAGATTACATCAATGTCGTAAATTCTGTCATCACTTGATGGATTATTAATTGTCAAAGTACCTTTAACAGATTGCTTAACAATTTCTCCATCAGAAGTTAGTGTTGCAGTTTCAACTTCATGTAGGCTTCCTTCAAGTTTGTCACCAGGTACCTTTTCTACCTCATCTCTTGATCTAATTGTTGCTCCAGCTTGTTCGCCAGACAAGTCATCAGGTGACATATTTTCTTGCTCAGCTTCACTTTCTTCAGCAGGTATGTCTGCATTTGGAGAAAGTAGTAAATCAGCAGGTGAAGTTTCTACTTCTTCATCAGTAGATTCTTCAGCAGGGCTTGGTGGAGCTAACAAAAGGTCGGCAGCAGAAACTTCAGGAGGCGCAGGTGGTGC
>DUKP01000204.1 GCA_013329295.1 Candidatus Poseidoniaceae archaeon | reverse complement strand
ACCTAATACCGGCTTATTTGGGAATTCTGATAACCAATTGAAAATCTCATCGAGCAACGATTCACTTTGACTTGCAATACGCATGGTTGTAGATTCTCCACCCGGTAAGATAAGTCCGTCAATAGATGAATCAATTTGTGATGCCTTACGCAATTCAACAATTTCAACGGCAATATTCATTTCTAAGGCTGCATGTTGAATCGCTTCACAATGCTCATGGCGCGCACCTTGCAACATCGCTACACCAATCCGGACCATGTCAACCGCTGATACTTGTCCTCTATCAGTTCGCCGCTTAGTACATTAGTTGAATAACCCGCACTCTTAGCAATAACCATGGCAGAGCATACCGGAGATTGTTTCCTTGTCCCCGGACCTGTTCGAATGAATCAGAGGTGTCTTGATGCCATGGCTACTCCAGTGATTACTGCTCGTGGTCCAGAGTTTCGAGATGTTATGGCAGAATTAAATTCTGGTTTACGGTATGCGTTTAATTTAGCCCCTTCAAAACCTGAAAAGAAAACACAATCTTGGGCTGGAGATGATGATTACAAAGTGATGGCAGTTTCAGGTAGTGGTACTGCAGCAATGGAGATGATTATTGCCAACCGATTTAGATCAAATGATTTGGTTCTTGTACCAACCAATGGTAAGTTTGGTGAAAGAGTCGCTGAAATGTGTAAGCGTTTTTGTAATGTTAAACACATCAAATATGAGTGGGGACGAGCATTTGATTTGTATGAATTAGAGCAACAGTTAGAGAGGAAATGCTACGAAGCTTTGCTTATTTGTCACAATGAAACCAGTTCTGGAATTACTCAAGATGCACCTGCAATAGCAGAAATGTGCCATCGTAATCAAACTTCATTTATCTTAGATGGCATAACTTCGATTGGTGGTTTACCAGTTGACCTTGACGGATGGAATGTCGAAGCAGCGGCTATGGGTGCACAGAAATGTACAGCAGGACCATCTGGTATTGCAGCTATAGCATTTAACTCCCGATTCTATGAGCGATGTAAAGCAATAAAGGAGCAAGAGGATGTCAACGCTTTATTTTATCTTGATTTTATTTCGGCCTTCAAAAAAGGTGATGACGACCAAACACCATGGACTCCAGCAATTAACTTGGCTATGGGGTGGGCACAGGCGCTAAACATTTTGAAAGATGAGGGATTAGAAAATCGTTGGCAACGTTGTCAAGAATTATCAACAGGGGTACAGAATTTATTTCTTGACCTTGGCTTTGAACTATTAGCCGATATATCGCAAAGAAGTGCTACTGTGACTGCAATTATGTATCCTGATGGAATCGATGATAATTGGCGTTCAGATTTGAAAAATAAATTTGAAACTCAGGTAATAGGGGCTCAAGATCACCTAAAGGGTAAGATGTTTAGAATTGGTTCAATGGGAGAAACCACAAAAGAAGAAATGATTGAAGGGTGTAGAAGGATGCTTGAGTGTTTCAAACAACATGGTCATGATTTGGCAGATGTAGATGTAGCGAGTTATTTTTGAGGTGAATAAGTGAGCCGACATATTGTTCTTGGTCGATTTCAACCATTCCACAAAGGACATGAGTATCTAGTCAATCATGCCTTTGAATTGGCAGGAGAAAATGAAGTATTGATTGCGATTGGTTCTTCAAAAAAAGGATGGGAGTCCAACAATCCCTGGACTTTTGAAGAACGTCAGGCAATGATTCAATCATGGCTTGATGCTAATGACAAATCAGCTACAATTATTGGTATTGAAGATATTAACGATCCTCCTAATTGGGTTGAACATGCAAGTAAGTCTCATGGTCAAGGAATATTAGTGACTTCAGATGAGGCAACTAGAGAATTATATGAAACAGCAAACTTCGAAGTCAAATTTATTGATTTGTCCAACCGAGAAAACTTTGAAGGTTGGCGCGTAAGACAAACATTACTGATGCTTTCAACCGTTTATGATGACGATGCGATAATTGAGGTTCTATCAGCAACAATTCCACAGCAAGTAGTAGATTGGCTAATTGGAAATGACGCAATTTACCGTCTTTCTACTATGGTGTCTGGAGTTAATGTTGGTTAGTCTTCGGAAGCAACAACAACTCTTGATGCAACCAAAACTTTCTGTTTATACATATAGCCAGATTCGATAACATCTACAACAGTGCCACTTGGGAACTCCTCTGAAGCAGGAATTGTAGTTATGGCTTCCATCTTAGCTGGGTCGAATTTTTTGCCTTTAGCATCGATTGCAGTAACTCCATCGCCGGACAATTCATGCCACATTTTGTTTCTTAGCAGTCTAAGTCCTTGAGCAACCGGAGATTGGTCATCATCATCGATATTATTCATGGCTCTATCTACATCGGCAAGTACGGTTAGCATCTTTCTTGCAAGACCCATACTACCATATTGTATCAATTCCGATTTTTCTGAAAGAAATCTCTTTCTGACATTTTGGATTTCTGCATCCTTGTAAGCGATTTCTTTTTCAGCAGTCTCTGCTCTTTCAAGAGCCGCTTCAAGAGGGTCTTGCTCTTCAACAACCCCTACTTCTAAGGTTTCAACACTCTCATCAATTACTGGGATTTCGTCATCAGTAGATTCGACGGGAATCTCGTCATTCTCCTCAGACATGGTAATCGCTATTGACACTTATTTTTGAATCCGTCGTATTTATCTGTTCAGATAATTGCTAAGATTATATTCACCGTGCCCCCATTGTGCAGCTTCAAGATGTTCCCGTCCAATAATTCCAACATTATCTTCTTCATTTTGCCATTGGGTGATAGCGTGGACTAATAGTTTTGAATTTCTAGTATGAGCCTCGTAGGTAGGTATTATCTTTGGATCTTCTTTTTCATCCAATGTTTCTCCCAATTGTTTTCTTCTATCCATCCAATTGATACAGACCTTTTCAGCAAATTCTTCTTCTGGAAAGTTGGATAATTTTTCTATGACTTCTTGCCAAGTAGTCATTGAGTAGAGATCTTTCCGATCTTTGATCTCTCTGTCAAGTGCTACATCAAGGTACAGATATGAACGGGCTTCCCAACATTCCCAATTACCTGGGCTAGCAAATTGCATGAACAGTAGCAAACCTTCCTCTCCATCATCAATTTCCAGTAAGACTTCTTTTACTGAGCCTTCTTTAGCACCAATAGTGTCCATCCAATCTAAAATTTCGGCTTCACAGTCGATATCGAATGTTCGATTAAGCCTTGGTAATTTTTCAGGTCTTAAGTGTCTTAGTTCAGCATTTTCCATCATTTTATAGACGTGATTCCATTTGCTATTGAGGATTTCATCAAGAGATTTTTTGTTAACCAATAACACAACTGTCTCTATCCCCATGTGATTAACCAATAACCCGTCTGCTTTGATGTCATCGGAATCAATAATCAAAAATCATGTCAATCTAGCCAAATTTTAACGATTTTCACACCAGTTGAAAAATGACTTCATTATTGGACTGAGTAATGTCCCGTCATTGGAAAGTTCGTAAACAATTTTTGTACTTTCATCTTGATATTTTCTCACAATTAGATTATCGTCCTCAAGTTCTTTTAGCCTGCGTGATACGGTAGTTGAAGATGAATCGACGGCTGATTTTATTTGTGAAAATCGCATTGGGGAACCTTTCTGGTCAAGAACCAATAGAATATGCAATGACTTTGATTTTGTAAGTAAGTCTAGTATCTTATCGACTTTTGCAAATGTTGGGTCACATTCTTCAGCCACACATACACCATCCTATGTAGTGAATTCGATAGAGGTTCTATTTAACCAACCGGTTACATTACTGTAACTAATATTCATTTTTTGATATCTTCAATTACTGAAGTCACAAAAATGTAACTAAATAACTATAAATTAACCTTCATTCATCAAACTATGCGATTCGTTGTACTATCGTTATTAATAACTGCAATTTTGCACCCTATGCTAGTTGATATAGAACATCCTGAACTGGATGATGAGTTCATAATAGATTTCACACAAAGTTCCGGGGTAGAAGTAATTTCGGAATCAGAACCTAATGA
>DUKP01000017.1 GCA_013329295.1 Candidatus Poseidoniaceae archaeon | reverse complement strand
AAATTGGTTCAAAGATAAATTCCCAGATTTTACGAGACCACAAAAACTAGCAATACCTGCGATTATGGATAGAAAACATCTATTGCTATGTTCACCCACTGGTTCAGGTAAAACTCTAACCGCATTTTTAACAGTGATTGATCAATTAGTAAGGATGGCGCTGGATGGCAAATTACAGAAAAAAGTTCACTGTGTATATATTTCTCCTATCAAAGCATTAGCCAATGATATTCAAAGAAATCTTATTGGGCCATTAACTGAAATCTCAGAAAAATATCTACCAGATAGAGCTCAAGAAATTAAAGTCGGTCTTAGGACAGGTGACACACCACAATCAGAACGACAGAGGATGTTAAGACACCCTCCACATATCTTGATTACAACCCCAGAAAGTTTAGCTATTGCTATTACTTCACAGAAATTCCAACCATTGGTAAGTGAACTTGAGTATATGATTGTAGATGAACTTCATTCACTTGTTCCTACAAAAAGAGGAGTCCACTTAGGATTGACATTATCATACTTGGATACTTTATTGCAGACTCCAGTACAAAGAATTGGAATTTCTGCAACTATGGAACCTTTGGAAAAAGTTGCTGAATATCTTGTCTCAAGTGATGATAAAGAAAGCATAGGTGAAGAGAGTCATGTTAGTATTGCAAAGGTATCAGGTTCTCGTGAATTAGACATGGACATTATCATACCCGATAACAGATTTAGTGATTTATCTGTTATGAAAGTTTTAGAGAAAAATATCGAGGTAATTGCTGATTTAATCGCTGCTCATACAACTACTTTGGTATTTGCCAATACCAGAAAAATGACAGAAACGTTAGTTCAAAGACTTAGACCTCACCTCGGTGATTTAATTGCTGGACACCATGGTTCAATGGACAAAAAGATCCGTCTTGATGTAGAGAAGCGATTAAAGCATGGTCATCTGAGAGCTGTTGTCACATCATCATCTCTAGAAATGGGAATTGATATTGGTTCTGTTGATTTAGTGATACAAGTTGGTAGCCCTGGAGATATCGCTACTGCATTACAACGTATTGGCCGAGCAGGACACCACGTTGGAGGCATACCTAGGGCAAGGTTTTTGCCAACCAGTGTTGATGACTTAATTGAATTGGCTGCTCTTCAATCTGCTATTCAAAAAGGTGACATGGACATTCTTCACTTCCCTGAAAATAGTTTGGATGTTGTTGCACAATTTATGATTGGTTTAGTTATAATTAACCAAATTGACATTGATGAAGCATACGAAATAATTGTTAATTCTTGGTCATATCGAAATTTCGAATATGATGATTTCATCGAAGTTTTAGACATGCTTGAAGATGAACGAAGAATATGGGTTGATTGGGAAGAAAACATCTATGGTAAACGTGGATATTCAAGAATGATATACTACACAAACATTGGTACTATAGCACCTGATAATTCATATCTTGTATTCAATGCTGAAGGTTCAGTATTGGGGCAATTGAGTGGTTCATTTGTATCAAATCTAAGAAGTGGAGACGTGATTTTGCTCGGTGGCTCAACTTATCGGGTAACAAATATACAGGGTACTAGAGTTAATGTTACAGCAGTTACCGGTTATAGACCAACTGTTCCATCGTGGTCTGGAGAGGCTCGTTCAAGGTCTAGTGAATTGTCAGGAGCATTATTAGAACTAATTGGACATTGCATAGTGGCATTGCGTAAAGAGATGGATCCAAGAATGATACTATGCGATGCATATGGATTATCTACAATAGTTGCAAATTGCATAGCACGTCACTTAGAAGAGCATTCTTTAGATTCATTCCAAGTGCCTGATCCAAACCGAATATTGGTCGAACAAATCATAAGTAGTGGCCATCCAACATATATGATTACTACTTGCCGAGGAAGAGGTTTCAATACTGCACTTGGATATTTCCTTGCAGGTTTAGCGGAATCTAATGGCACTAGTGTCATTGAAATGTCATTTGACGAAAATGGCCTATTACTAAGAACATCTCAAGAAATCGATCCAAGGGATATGTATAACTCATTTAGAAATCAAAACCACATAGAAATTATTGAAAGATACATAATTAATACACAAATTTTTGCTAAGCGATTTAAGGAAGTTGCAGGTCGTTCATTGATTATTCCCAAGAGAATTGGTGCTGATGAAATTAGTCCTCAAGTTTTCCAACAAAAGGCAGATTCCTTGCTAAATAAACATAGAACTATCGAAGATAGTCTGCTGATGAGAGAAGCAAAAAATGAGATAATGTTTGCTGATATTGACCTCAATAGCTTAAATGATTTCCTCAAGTCATGTATTCAAGGTAATGCAAGAATTGTTCACCAAAAAATGACTATCCCATCTAGACTTGGGATGTCATTGTTCATGTCTGCATTCGAAGATTTAATGTCCATGAAAACTAGAGCATTCTTAGTCAAGGATATTGACCCAACCATATTACAAAGGTTACTTGGAACACGAAGTCTAGCTACTGAACTATCAGAAAAAGAACTTAATGAATATTATCTCAACAAAGCACCTATTCCAAATGATGCTAATGGATTACTAAAATTAATGTCACATGGTGGAGGTCTTGAAAAATCATTCAATAACCCATTATACAAAGAAAAATTGCAAGGCATTAACATCGATATACTACGCGGATGGGTTCAGGAATTATGCCTCAAAGGAGAAATTGTCAAAATAAGAAATACTGGTTCATCAGAACTAGATGAAAAATGGTTTACTCCATATATGGCTGAAATTCATGGTACTTTGGGTTGTTTAGCAAGTAATGGCGGCAAGGAAGTCAAAGATCTTAGAAATTTACTTACTGAAGGATTTGAGTATGAAATCGCAATTGAATATGATGGATTAAAACCGACAAAATGGAAGACGATGAAGATTAGCGACCCACATGTTGCTATGCGTGTGAAGATAATTGAAATGCTCGGCTGCGAGGGCCCAAAATTAGCTAAGCAAATTGAAGAACGTTTACCATTTTCAAAGGAGTTAGTCGACAGAATATTACACGAATTAGAATCGAGAAATGTTATCTCTGTTGGTTTTTACAAGCAAACAGATGACGCTGAATATATTCTCAAGATTGATGAACATCGCTTAACTGGAGGAGAAGAGGAAGTTGTTGAGTATCGTTGGGTTCAAAACATGGTTTTTGACAAATCATTTGCCAAATATGATGATGGTTTTTCTGCATTTGACTCACATGTAATTTTCCAGAAACAGCAGGAACTTCTCTATCGTGTTGATCAATTTAGATTTAAAGATTGGAAAGATTTACAGATGGATTCTGATGTTATTATGGGACGTCTATTACACAATAGAATTGGATATACCACGAAGAAAAATATCCCCATGCTACTTGGATTAAAACCTGAACCATGGATTGGCCCTATGGAAGAACAATTGCTAGAAAAAATACCACCAGGCGTTAATGTTACAAGACAAGAAATTATGCAAGATTTTCCAAAAGGTGATGAGTTTAAATCTCTACAGAGAGACCTAAAAAGAGCGTTGGATAATCTTGAGCGTCAAATGTTAGTGGTTAAACAATTTGAAGATGTCATTGGCCG
>DUKP01000082.1 GCA_013329295.1 Candidatus Poseidoniaceae archaeon | reverse complement strand
AAATTATCGGTCACATATTGCAATGATTGGCTTGGTGTCAAAAAGAATCCTGTATCCCCTCCCCAAGTTACTCGCATAACTTCAAACGGCTGAAATTCACTTAATTGAGTATATGATAAAACTAACTCTCCGCCGCCGTCATTCAATAAATCGATTTGCCCCACTCCAAGGAATCCTTCACTTCCTAAATCAATAACATGGTCGGCATCCCCAATCTGTTGAACATTTGGATCGCCGCTAAACAAGGTTAGAGAGTTGCCCGAAATCACACCCTTTCTAAGCAATAGATTTGTGTCTTGATTAGAAGATGTGTGTGAAAAACTCCAGCCATTCAAGTCTATTGCGAAGTTATTAGGATTATACAATTCTATCCACTCTGGAGCTCCAGAAACTGAGCGTGGACTAATCTCGGTAATGTGTAGATTATTGGCTTTCCTGCCGCCATTATGAACTTCTAATATTATCAAGAATTTTTCTTGCCCAACTTGTAATTCTTTGTATGAAGACGATGATGCTTGAGCAGTTCCTCTTTCAGTACCGCCTGAAAATAGTACTAAATCATCTCTAGAAGGAATATTTGATTCAGTAATTTTAATCTCTAAATTTATACTGAATTCATCACTAAGACCCAAACCTCTTGCCAAATTATCCTCGGTCAAATTACTCAATGCTTCAATCTTATCAAAATCTAATGTGTTAGATCCCATCAAACCTGCTAAAACAATACCTTGATTTAACTCATCAATTGGCTGAAGGTGCCAATGTGAGGTTGAATTTTCATAATCCAAAGAGCCATCATCAAATACTGGTACAAACCAACCGCCGTCTGAGGTCATTCTGTCAAGACCTTGCGCTGCGGCTCTATCTAATCTATCAACCGAAGTATCATTTGAACCCATCTCCAGCTGTGCTAATGATAAAAATGCAGTTAATATCATCAAAAAAAGAGTGAATGCTGCTAAGAACTCAATAACTGCTGTCATACCATTTTCATCTCTTTGCAAAGATGATTGCATGGAGACCATGCTACTCCCAAGAGGAGGAGACTCAATAGACTACCGATGGAAGATGATAAAGATTGCAAAATTTGGCAGATTTTGACCAATATGGCCGATGAGTCTTTGAATGCCAAATGTCAGGCAACTGTATGAGTGTAGCCCGCGCTAACAATGATGTCGGTAGATTTTCATCAATGTTAGTTGCTTTTTTGATATTATTTAGCACACTAATTATCACCAATTATTCCCCTAATGTTACAGCTTCTGTTAGCGGAGATTTGTCTATCGACAGTTCCAGTCCAAGTAATGATGATTACATCCCGGCATATTCAGCAACAAATTTTGAAGTAACTGTAACTAATCAAGACATTTTTACATCTCCAAACAGAATCATAGATTGGTATGTTTGTCTTGGAGAAAAGGTCTCAAATGTTTGTATTAATAACAAAATAGCACAGGGTGAAATCTCTATCAATAGTTTGCTTCCAGGAGAATCCTCGAGTTTTATTTCTGGTGACGCGTTCTATCCAAATGGACTTAATGAAACAATTACTGTAGTATACCAATTTGAAGAATTAGATTTTAATCCAAGCAATGATATATTTAATTTCATTCTTAATGCTTCGTTGCAATATACTGATATTATGATTGAAGATAATGAAGATATTATTGATCAATTGAACGGTTTAGCAATTTATGATGGAGAGAAAATACTCTCCAATAATACAGAATACGAAATATCATTTTCGGGATATGCCAACATTTGCGCCTCTTGCAATGTTAATACTACATTAGGATGGCAACTTTGGGATGAAAATCAAACTGAGATGGTTAATGAAAATTATATTTTTGAAGAAAATTATCCAAAACTCTCGTTCTATAAGTCTTTCACTATGAATCTACCAACATTCAACCATTCGGAGGATGGCACATTTACACTTATTTATGGGATTTTTAATTCAACTGGAAACCCATTCAGTGATTTATTTGAATCAAATAATCTAAATTCTGTAATTGTAAAAATCAATACTGAGTTAGATATTTCAATAGATAGTATTTCTCCAAGCCATAATCCATCTGCAACAAGTTACTTTTATGGAGTTAATATGATTAATGTTCAAGTAAGTAACAATGCCAACATGACGGCAGAGAATGTCCAACTAGAATTGGAACTTTCTAATGGTGAGAAAACCAATTCACAAATTTGTATAATAACTATTCTAATTCCTGAACAAAATAAAAATTGTGTTTTTGACATGACTTTCGAAGGCGAATCTATCTTGATAAAAGCTATACTTCAAGACAATGTAATGAATAATCAAGATACAAATCCACTAGATAATGTATTAGAAGAAACCACAAGCGTCATTATACCTCAACTAATGAGTAGCATTGAAATTGATAATGAAAAGGAATGGTATACGGATAATGAAATAATTACAATATCAGCAAACATAAATCCATATTCATCACCTCCTGTAAATTTTTCTTGGTGGTATTCGGGAATAATAAACATAGATTATGGTCAAACCACACAGATTAACACATCAGATTATGGCCTAGGAAGTCATGATTTCAAATTAATTACCAGTGATTCCTTAGGCAATAGTGAAACTATTTATTTCAACATATTAGTTTATACTGAAGTACAAATTTCAAATCTTCCATTGTATGAAGCGAGTGCGATTTCTGCAACTGATACCGTACAGATTTTACATGATTCTACATTACCTATGGAGAGAGAAGGATATAACATCGGAGGTGGCAAAAGTCCGTTGTTTTTATTGCAATTTGACTTAATCAATTCCCAAACTAATCAATCTGATTTCAATGGCCAGAACTGGATTGAAATTGAATTAAGTCTCTTCGATTTAATGCCTTCACAAGTACCATTATCATCGATAGAAATAAGAAAATTAGACTCCTTTAGTGACACTGAGTGGGAATTCTTCAATTCTGATAATGTTGGATATATCAACCAAACTAAAATGTCAATCAAAGTCTATGAAGCCACCACGATTCTATTTATTGGAGATCTTGGCGAACCTAATATCGAGGCTTTAAATTTCTCAGTTGATTTAATCGCTAACGGGAACTTTAATCTGAATTGGCAACCTTATGGTGATACAGAAAGCGATTATATTCTTGGTTGGAACATACATCAGAAACTTGTTCCTGATTTTGGTGGTACAATTTTCCCATCACCTCAACTAGATTATAATGAAGCGGTTTGGGAAAGTCTAGTTGAAGAATCATTTAGAGAATTCATCCCAATTGATCAGACTAATTGGCAGGACACAATCGCAATTCCTGACGGATTTTGTTCATCATATGCTATAATCCCAGTTGATAGAACTGGTGAAACATTTAATCATCTAGCAAACGTTTCAATGATCGATGGAAACGCG
>DUKP01000158.1 GCA_013329295.1 Candidatus Poseidoniaceae archaeon | reverse complement strand
ACTTGGAGTGGATCAATATCTAGACCTGATTGTTGGTCTAAGAAGTCATTCGTCATAGCTTCGTCGACTTCTTCACGCGTCATTTCGAAATTCCTACTGCCACGAGAGGTTTCATACACTTCATCCATGAAAGTAGTAACATCTTGTCCACTTAGAATTGTTGGAGCACCAAAGATACCCATTGGTTGTCCTTGATTGTAACTATAATCTGCAGTATACCTACCCGCTCTTGGATAAAGTCGATTGTCAATAGCAAAGTATCTAATTTCATGGTCACGAGAAATTGTATCCCCTGGTAGACCTTCATAATCTTGAACATGGTAATAGTCTTCCATTCCAATCAAATCGTCATATAGATCGACTATTTGTGAATCAGTCATAATATCATTAAGTAATTGTGTAGTCATTGCTATTCTTGTGTTATGTCTATGAATATGTGTTGAAACTGAGCCAAATTCATCACGTAAGTCATTGGTATACCAATAGTCACCAAAGATATAGTGAGTTGTTTTGTACTGTGTTTCTTGCCCTGAGCGAACATTATTGTTGAAGGTAATGTTTGCATCATCGAAGTTTGACCAATCTCCATCAGCACAGGATGCTGATACTTCAGGGTCACACAACATTCTCTCTCCATCTTGATAGATTCTATAATAGAGAGTGCTAGTATCTGCGATACCATCTATTCTATGATATCCACTAGCCATTACATTCTTGCTATTTTCTTGAACTTGTGATGCTTCATTTGTTTGGATGACAGTAAATGCATAATCGTCAATGTTTTGCTTCATTATGTCGACATCTAACTCTTCTTGAATTGAGACAAACAATTCGTGTTGCTCTTCAGTATGCATATGATTTTCGACTATTTTATCAAATCCATTAGTTAGTTCATAATCACCAGTATTAATCTGGTTGTAGCGCAAGTCTCCTGTGGCAAGTTGCCAAATAAACATCGACACTAAATCAGTTTGAGACCTTGCAAGAAGCATATTTCCAGCTGCAGGGATTCCAGATTGGAAGTTGTCTGAAACAGATGGATGTTCACCTGAATCCAATGCTTGGAAACCATAATCCCACCAAGATACAAAAGCTGGCCTTTCGGAAAAATGCATCTGAGAATCTTGTTGAGCCATCCAATCATAAGCCCTATTCCAGCCAGGATCATTGAATGATGAACCAAATGAACCTAGATACCAATTTCCAGAATATGCGCTACTATCAAGAATTGAAAAACCTGCCAATTCCCATCTTAAAGCATCTGGGATAATGTTGTAAATAGTCTCATCTAAATCATCTTCTGATGAATCTGTACCCGGAATTGCAGAATCCAATCCATAGGTGAATTGCTGGCCACCAACAAGTAGAATAATTAACAAAATCGCAGAAAACGATGGTGTTCGCCAAACGGCTTTCCTAGCTCCAGTAATTCTATCAGCAGGAGTCCTTACACCAAATTTCTTCCATGTGCGAACCAAACCTTGCCAATTTGCTTTATCCCACAATGCAACGATTCCCCACGCACCAAGTACGGCAACTGCAGGGGTTGCGTTAAACATAAATCTAGCAGCAGTCCAAGACATGTAAGTTGCAGCAAAAATCCAAATTCCAAAGAATAAATGTGATTGATTTTTATTTCTAAATGTAGACCACATAGAATAGAATCCCATGGTTAATGCTAGAACTAATACAATTGGCCCAAGTTGAGCGAATAACTGGCCTCTGTCAGGCGCATTTGCCTCAGCAACAGTACTGAATATCTTTGTCTTAGTGAAATAACCACTACCAGTAAACAAAACATCCCAAGCATTGCTGATTTCTAATTGTTTCAATACAAACAAAATGATGAAGAAAACAGTTGCTGCGACAAATAATGTTCCGAGAACCAATAACCATGGTTTGTCACGGAATCCTGTAGTAACATATGATATTGCCAAGGTAAATCCAAGGACGAATAAGAACGGTTGTAGTCCAGTACCATCAAGGATTAAAGCCATTTGTGGATGTCCATAGAATGGGATTGCCATTAATAAATTTGATATTAACATAGCAAGGAACAATGCGTTTAGTGTGGTTGAATCTTTCCTTCTAAACATATTAAGTGCGACTTGAACAAAATAAGCCAAGAACAAGATGCTTGGGCCGACTACGAAACCTTTCCAAGCAAGAGATGCAACACCAAATGATACACCTGCTAGAACAGCAAATGCCATTGATGATCTCTTCTCACTGGCAACTACTGAAAAAGACTTCAAAATCTCAGCAATTCTTGGAGATGAAGTCTTGGTAAGTCTCTCGTTTCCAGAATTCTTTATGGCTTTGAACCAAAACATGAATCCCATAGAAATGAACAGCATTACGAAAGCATCGTGGTCTGCTAGACCCCAAGTGGAGTGGGAAACGTGTGCAGGCATGAAAGCGATTAGCCATGCAGCAACAACTCCTGTTGACTTACCAAAATTATCCTTAGCTATTGTTGCAATAGGGAAAATAGTAAGTGCACCGTAAATTGCTGGTAGACCTAAGATGGCAATCCAAACAGCATCGGGACCAAGCATTGGCTCCAAAGCCATTGTTACAAGCGCTATTGACCAAGTAAACAATGGTGGACGAGGGTTAACACCGCCAAGTGGATATGACCTGTCTGCATCAAAAATGAAGTGTGCGTTATTTGCAAGAATATAGTCTACAACTCTCTTCATATACCAAGGGTCAGAACCCCCAGTCATATCCCAATTACCTGTTCCAAATGCATTCATTGAAGGAATCAAGTACCACTGAACTCTGATTACTAATCCAAAGAAGAATGCTGCTCCTACCATTAGACTTGCCCAATGTGCGTTCCAGAACTTTCTTGCCCCACTCGCTTCATATTCATCAAGATTAGCCCATCCACCATACTTTTCATGTGTTGAAATCATATAGATTCCAACACAGATAAAGAAGGTAAAACCAAGCCATATCAAAGCACCCCATGTGCCTTCAAGTTGTTCAGATTCCCAAAATCCTACCTCATACCAAGAAGATACTAGGTATAGAAGCCACATAGAACCGAAAAACATTGATCTAGTATACCACTTTTCAGCAAACATTCCTGCTACAATCATTGCCATTATTCCTGTGAAGAATGCACCCCAGAATCCAAAGTGCCCACTATAATCATCAACCATAGTAAGGCCGAGTTTGTCAGCCATTGACACTGAATCAAAGTGATATAAACTACCAACATGGGCTAAAATCCATACCAGTGTAGCTATTTGCAATGGCATTGTTGCCTTATTATAGCCTCCATCATGCGATGAAATCTTGGAGAACCATCCTTCTTTACCTTCAGGATTTATTACCCCTCT
>DUKP01000014.1 GCA_013329295.1 Candidatus Poseidoniaceae archaeon | reverse complement strand
AACTGGCTAAGAAAAAGAAGTGATGCTGAAGGTCAAGCGAGTCGATACAGACTACTCATGCGCTAATTTTGAGCCCGAGGGCTCATGCGATTGCTCAGAAAAGTATCGTTATCTGCTCACTCTTCTTTACTATAAATTACAGAATAGACTGACACTATTAGATTTAAAGTACCCCAATCCCCATCTATTTTGACATAGTTCAATTTTCTCAATATCATAATTATGATACCAGAAATAACGCAAAGAATAGGAGGCAGAAATAGTACTAGCACTACGCCTATAGTGTATATGAACCTAAAGATGCCATATCCATTAATTACTGAGATTATCGCAATTATTCCGAACAATACAAGGAAAATCGTCCCTATTAACTCGGTAATTTCATCTAATCTCAAAACCTTCAGTTCTTTCTCTTCCACGAATTCCGTATTCTATACTCACATTTGTGGTTTTCCATGGTAATTCATAACGTTGTACTGTGAATCAGAGATGGTATCACCATATCACCCATGCGAATAAACAACAAATAGATTTGAATGCTAATGTTAATTAGGAGATTTAATGGCCAATATTTACGTCCTTGAAGAAGGAAATGGAAACTTTGTTACTTTATCCAGTAATGATGAAGGAGGCATGGTTGGACTCGAATTGGATTGTTGCACAACTGGAGAAATTATTGGTTTAGTTGTAATTATTGCTATTTTTGTAGGAATCCCGTCATTCTTAGTTTTTCGGAAAGTGTGGAAGTATGGCAAACAAATTCTGTTCGCTAAAAGCGAGGAAGAGTACAAAGAAAATGAGAATTTTGAGGTTGATGAATTGTCAGGCAGTTACCTTCCATTAACTCTAAAAGAGCTTATAATTCACAAGAAAAGAATTAGAATAAAGATGGGACTTGAAGAAGAAAAACCTAGTTTTAATTTCAAAGAGGAATTTGTGATTTTGTCTGTATTTGTTACTATTGTTTTAATTTTTATTTTTGATCCATTTACTTGATTCAATTTTTGTCTACACTCCCTCTTTGGATATAAGGCGCCACCATGTGGATACATACACCTTGAAGGGTACCCCTGTTACTGGATTGACACAGGCATTAGCCTACACAAATAGCATCTGGGATGTTATTCATTCATTATCATCAGTAGCCAATTCTTCTTCTTGCTTTTTGGGTTCTTGTTCAAGATCCTCTGCAGGTGGATTTGCTTGGCCTGCCATGTCGTAAAGTTGACTGACTTCACCCAATCTATTCATGTACAATATACCAAATCCAAATGCTACAATTCCTATGAACATCCATGTCATGTAGCGGAAAATTTCTGTATCTATGGCCATTGATAAGAAGAATAGTGAGATAATAGCACCGAATGTTCCAAAGCCTCGTCGCCATGGCGCTTCAGTATCTTCTCTAAAGCCCTGAAGCCCGATACCGCTGAGGTAGACTGCCATCAGCCCCCAAACCAATTCTTCAGTGTCGACTTTTTGCATAGCGAATACAAATCCAGCTACAACATAACACATAGCAACAATTCCCAAGTTATCTAACCAAGAGTAGAATTCATCTTCATCCTCCCAATCAAACATTTCCCAGGCGTATTCTGCTTTGCTTGAGTATAATGTCAATAACAAACCTTCTGCGATTAGAATTAATCCCGCTAGTTGGAAGAACGCAGTTTCTGTGATCAAATCATCATTCTGTATTGCGAAATTAATGAATGCTAAAATATGTATTACTGGCAAGAACATGAACATATTTCTGTATTTGTCACTGATGACCATGTATGTTAGATATAATGCACCGATAATTGGCCCTATTCCATATGCTGCAGTAAATGAAAACAGGAATCCAGCGATAGTAATGCCTTTAGAGAATTCCAAAAACATTGCTTTGCTTGCATCATTATTTAGCAAAACAAGGTAATGTGGTGTTATTTCCTTTTCATCAGATACTGGCATTGTTGATTCATTCATAAATCGATACAAAATACCGGATTTTGTCATTTGGTTGATTATTAATGCATAGACTGCGCCATAGAAGGCCGATAAGCTGATTACATCCCACAGCTCGATATCACTACTGATTCCTCCATCAGCAAGGTTACTGTTGAAGCCAATTGCAAGAGCAGCAAACATGGAAATCATCAGCAATGGGAAACTTTCTAATCGGCCTGAAATCCAAGCAAAGACAGTAATCAACAAAATCATTGCAGTAGGTAGCCATGCTACATCTGGTAACATACCGAATAAACCGATTGTTAACCAAATGAATGGCACGGTAAACGGTAGTTGAATTTCAATTTCCTCTTTTTCTTTCTTCGAATCAAATACTGATTTGATGATTATCGCCATCATACTGATCGAAAGAACCATTGATGAGAATATAGTTATTCCAATAGTATTCTTATCATTCATTACCATGTCAAGTATAGTGAAATCTAGTAACGGTGCAATATGTGAGCCAGCGATAATAAATCGATCCATGAACAGGAATATTGCCAATGGTGCTGCGCATAAGATGAATACTCGCTTGTGCAATATACCTCGATAAATTACCAGTGAGTACATGGATAGGAATAACAGTCCACCACTTGCATCGAGTAGACCCAATGCTAACAGACCAAACAGAGTAAAATCATCAGCAGTTTCGTTTAATTCGGTTTTATCCATATTGTCTCTTCTCAACAATACTGAAACAATAATCGGACCTGATAACAATATCACGTCAAATAACAAAGTGTTGATTTGTAACTCATCGGTTTCATAATTATTTGCTAAGAATTTGAAGGCAATAGGCAGGGAAATTATGAAAGTAGCCCAAACAGCAATGGCTCTAGAAACCGAACTATTTCCATCTTCCATCAATACTTCTCTTACCAAAATTGCAATTGGAATGATGATGATGCCAATCCAGTGTACATCGGTCAGCAAACTATCAATGTCAATGAATGAAACTGAAATCATTATCAGCGCTAATGGTCCTAATAGACTCGAT
>DUKP01000219.1 GCA_013329295.1 Candidatus Poseidoniaceae archaeon | reverse complement strand
AACAATTTTCTTTATGGCATCATCAGCTGGATTTTGAATAGTGCATAGCCAGGTATTTTCAGTTGAAACACAGTCAAGAATAGTACCGGAATTAATTAAATTTTCAAAATCAGGTATTTCTCCTTCACCATTTAATTCGATTCTATTATCTAAGCCAAGACTAGATTCAATATCTTCTATAGTACCATTTGCAACTACTTGTCCACGATGAATTAGCAATAACTTATCGATTAAACCAACCAATCCACTAACTTGATGTGATGAGATAATAATTGAAACACCTTTACTTGCTAATTGTTTAATCATTTTCTCAACAGATTTGGCTGCTACTGGATCAAGTCCATTGAATGGTTCGTCAAGCAGCAATATTTTCGGTGAACCCATCAAAGCAATCGCTAAACTCAATCTTTGACGCATTCCTTGACTTAATTCATCGAGTGATGAGTCTGATTTAGTAGTAAGCCCGACTAATTTTAGTAACTTTTCACATGAGATTGATTCAGGTCTCATTTCTGCAAATTCGTTCATTGTTTGCATTACAGTAGTACTACCAGACCACCTTACCTGCTCTGGCATATGCCCAACACTAACTCTAAGTTGATTATCTATGGACATGTCAGATTTTGTAAGATCTATGCCATTGAGTTTAATGGTTCCATTATCGATTGGTATAATTCCCGCTAAAACTCGTAGTAGAGTGGTTTTTCCAGCACCATTTGGCCCGACAAGTCCGAAAATTTGACCCTTCGTTAGTGAAAAATTCATTCCAAAAATACCAGGTCCCTTGCGTGTTTTCCAAGGATTAGTGAATTTTGGATTAGGGATTTTATGGCGAAATGTGATATCAATTAACTCGATAACCTTGTCTGCCATGATGTGGCCTGTTGGTTCAACTATGACAAATTAACTTGAAAATCAATATATTTGGCAAACATTATTGCTATGTTACTTAATCCTCAATCTGTTTAAGATGCTTTTCTCGGTTATCATATCCTTTCTTATGGTAGCTGTTCTATTCTTGATAGTTTACATTTCAAAGCGAAATGAAACAGATGGCCAAATCGAATACAGACTTGCATATGGTGACAAAGGTTTGGAAATGCTAATTGCATGTGTGGCCCTTTTATGGTTAATTCCATGGGGCGTTTTGATAGTTTTACCACTGGCATTAATTCTCTCAATACTAAGTCCAGCGGGCAGGGAATCATGGCAAGAATTTGGTAAAATTCGAACATATGCGATTATTTCTATGATTATTGTATTATTAATCGGAGGCTTTGCTCCAACATCAATCCCTAAGTCTCCAGAAGAGTGGGGGGCGCCATTATTTGTTGAAAATCCAAACGCACCTTTGTACCCTGCCGGACAACAATACACATGGCTAATGCTGCCAACAGATGGAGGATTGAATGTTGAAATCGTACAATCACTCAGTCTTAGAACGCCTCATCAATTAGGTAAATTTGCATCAGCATCATCCACTCTAGCAATTGCAGATATTTTCGATATGCAACAGTCTAGAATGGTACAAGCAATCCAGTTGCTAGATGAACAGATTGTCTTTGATATTGATGAAAATGAAATGCTATTATTACCGATCAAGGACAAGAAAACACATACTTACGAGGCAGGTGGAGAAAAACATGAATTGGATATAAGACTGTATGAATTAAGGAGTCTGACGTTGAGTTCTGATCCTCAAGGAGTTAAAGTTGGTGAAGTGTTTTGTGCAGCAGAATCATCTTGGGGTGGTGAACTGGATATTCTTGTAGTGGTTAGGCCAATAGGACATACAGGCTTGTCGAGCGACAGGTATGCTGAAAGCCTCACAGTACAGTGGTTATCTGCAGAATAAGTGCGGAAATTGAAAATTTAGGTCAGCCTAAACAATATATATGAGTCACTTTTCGGGCAACCTAAAGTGATATCATGACTAAAGCAAAAATACCAGCAATAATGATACTGATAACCCTACTTTCTGCAAGTCTTGCAGGATGTATAGGAAATGAAGAAGAATCCAACTCGTCAAACTGTAGTGGTGATGAGTTAAAGATCGCATTTGATCTTAAAGATGATTTGACTCCTGAATCTATTGATAACCCAAGTAGAATAGCAGACTATCTTTGTGATGTCTTAGATATGGATGTCACTATCTATGATGTTGACAGTGCTGCCTTAGCAATGGAGGCATTGAGATTCGGAAATGCTGACATAGCAATGAATATTGACGGAGGTCCTGCCTGGGTTGGATGGAATGCTTACAATTTAGAAGTTCTAGCAGCCGACACAAAAGATGATGGAAGAGCCTTCTATAATGCCCATGCATGGGTACTCAAGGGTAGTGAAATGGAGTTGGCTTTGAATGACGATGATGAGAATACAGATCCATTCGCTCTACTAGAAGGAAAAACCTCATGCCACACAGGATGGTTGAAATCTGCAGGCATGCTAATGCCAATGGGATATTTGATCGGGAATGGTTACGTTAATGTTGAAGGAGATTTATCTGATACTGAAACCCTAAGAACCACAATTAATGACTACTTTGACGGCTCAACTGGAAAAGGCAACCCTGCATCAATACCTGTTAGTGGCGGATTGTATTCTGGCTACGCAGGAGCATTGGAGTGCTTGAGTGATGGACATGGAGATGTAGCGTTTGCTAAGGATTCAACTGTTGGCAGTTATTGTGCAAATGAGAATGCTACAGATAATGCTGAGTGGTGTTTAGACATTAGCCAATATGTGCCACTTCCAAAATTCGGCTCATCACCTTCTCACTCCGTAATGTATAACGAAGATGTGTTGGCAGAAGACAAAGAACAGGCTATCAAGGATGCCTTGATTCAGATGAAGGATGATGAAGAGGGACTAGCAATTCTACAAGAGGTTCTTGGAACTGATGCAATGATTGCAACCAACTCTCAAGACCATCTTGGCACATATGGTGCTGCATTAGAAAATATACCTGGAATCTCCACAAAATATGGCAATGCATTTGATGGTGGAACTGCTTTGTCTGATATCAAGTCAACAATAACCATAGCATATTATCTTGCAGAGGACTCATCCGCTAATGCCAACGCAATAGGAATGGCTGAAAGACTGGAGAATGACCTTGGAGTAAATGTTGAATTGTATGATGTATCTTCTGAAGGTATGATTATTCAGGCCCTAAGATTCGGTAATGCAGACATTGGTTTCATGGAAGGCGGTCCAGCATGGATTGCTTGGAAAGAGTATAATCTACAAGTCTTAGCGGTTGAAACCACAACCGCTGAACGAGATACATATTACAATGCAGCAGCATGGGTACTGGCAAACAGTACTATGGCTCAATATCACCTTGATGGAGATGATACAACTGATCCGTTTGCCGAATTGGCTGGAAAAACATCATGCCACACTGGTTGGTTGAAATCTGCGGGAATGTTGATGCCAATGGGTTACATGATTGGTAATGGTTATGTAAATCCTGTAGGAGATACTGAAGATATCAATTCTCTAAGGGATACCATAAATGGTCATTTTGATGGCTCAACCGGAGCAGGAAATCCAGCTTCCATACCAGAAAGTGGTGGACTGTATTCCGGATATTCAGGCGCTCTCGAGTGTTTAAGCGAGGGTTATGGAGATGTCGCATTTGCTAAAGGTGATGAATTCAGTACTGTTCACAAATATTGTGATAATGAGGATTCAAATGACAACTCTGATTGGTGTTTGCCTTTAGATCAATACGTCCAATTGCCTGCATGGGGTTCCTCTCCAAGCCATCCGATAATGTACAATCCGGAAACACTTGATGTTAGGACTCGAAATGCAATATTGAATTCAATGTTAAGTTGGAATGATGAGATGTGGGTAGAAGATTATGAGATGAATGGAGAGACTTACACAGGTTGCTACAATACTGTAACTCATTTCGTTGCTGACATACCTCAAGTTCAATGTGGTGGAGAGATTCTATCTAGCGTCACAAGCAAGGGCTACGGTTTAGCTGCAGGAAATAGTCAGAACCATTTGGGAAGTTATTCTGATCTGTTATCAGCAATACCTGGATTGTCAAAGTACTATCATGACGAAAAATATGGTATTACTGAAGCACAAGACCAGTCCTAGATAGGGTAGTTCCTAAATACAATCTGCTTGCCGCAGTGGAATGGGGTGAATTTTTGGGGCGGCCTAAACCAGTGGACGAAGTTACTGTTTGGGACGGTTTAACCGCTGGTTTAGAACCCATTATTCAACTACGTAGCCTAAATATTGGATATGGCAAATCTTTGGCAAAAGACATAACTGCAGAAATTTACACTGGAGATAGAATTGCAATTATTGGTCCATCTGGTGTTGGTAAAACTACCTTACTTCGGACCATTGCCGGTCTAATAGCACCATTGTCAGGAGAAATCAATAACAATTGTTCTGGCAGAGGCGATATAGGTTACATTCCACAGAAACTAGGTTTAGTAAGGCATAGTAGCGCTAAGAGCAATGTTATGCTTGGTGCAAGAACCAGAAAGTCTCGACTACACTTACCATTCTTTGGTATTGGTGAGGAGCTGAATAAAGAGGTCGATCAATTATTACAAAAATTAGGAATTAGCGAAATTTCTGATGAGCCAGTTAGGATTTTATCTGGTGGTCAACAAAGACGTGTAGCGATTGCAAGAGCCTTGATTCAGAAGCCGAAATTAATTCTGGCAGATGAATTTCTTGGTGAACTTGATTCTGATAATATAGATTCAATCATAGATATTTTAGAGACTCAACTTAGTGAGATAAATGCCACTTTAGTGATGGTTGAACATCAAGAAAATATTGCCCGAAGCATAGCGACAAGAATATGGCGCATTGTGGATAATCAAATCATTGAGGAGAGAGTTCAATGAACAAAAAACTCCTGCTATGGATTATTGCTACTGGGATTCTAACAATCCTAGCAATTGATGATATTGTAGAAGATTGGTCTACAATTGATGGTAGTTTTGAGAATATTTACATATTTTTTACCCAAGATTTGTTTCCTCCTGATTGGTCAATTTTATCATCAGAGCCTAACATAAAGTGTAACTCAGAGATTGGTTTTTTCTGTTCTCAAGCATGGAAAGGTATTTCGGAAACACTTCAAATGGCGTTTATTGCTACAGTTCTTGGATTTGTAATCTCATTGCCAATAGCATCTTTAGCAGCGAATAACCTGTATCCTCTTCCAATCGCAATGGCAGCAAGAGTAGTATTAGCAGGCCTTCGAAGTTTGCCGAGTATTATTTGGGCACTAATTTTTACTATTGCGATTGGATTTGGCCCATTTTCAGGGGTTTTAGCAATGACACTGTACACTATTGGTTATTTGGGTAAACTTCAGTATGAAGCAATTGAGGGCATTGCTAACGAACCTTTAGAAGCCTCGATGGCAATGGGGCTAACTAAATCTGAACGATTCTTATTCGTTGTAATTCCCGAGTCAAGTAATAATTTGATAAGTCAATTGCTGTTTATGTTTGAATACAATGTACGCCATGGAACAGTTCTAGGATTAGTTGGTGCTGGCGGTATAGGGCAATATATTGATACAAATCTAAAATTCTTCGTTTATGACAAAGCTATGGCTTTCTTGATAGTGATATTTGTTGTGGTCGTGATTATCGATATATTGTCGATGGTTATCCGCTCCTATGTGACCGATGAAAGCGATTTCAAGCGACCAAAATGGTGGACGGTTTTACTACCTAGCGATGCCGCGATGAAAATTCACAGGCGAAATTTAGAGTAGGAGTAATTACTCAGCAGCAATGTGAACTGCACCTGCTTTGTAGAATACCTGGATTCTATCTGGTACTTTTCTAGTTAGTCCAGCAACAGCCTCATAAATCTCATCTTTCTTTACTTTGAATGCTTTAGCTGCATTGGCGGTAGACCATGGAACAGTTTCAAAGTCAGACTGGCGAATCCACTCGAACAGTCTCGCTTCTAGTTCGCTCAATTCATCCGCCATGATGTGCGGAAGGCAATATCATACAAAACAACACCGACGAATAAACAATTCAATTCAAACCGACAATTCTACGACAGCATTCTTCTGCATCAATGTCGCCATCAAGTAATTTGTTGATTGCTTTAGTGAATGGAACATTGATATTTTCATCTTCAGCTCGATTGATGAACATTCTTGCTGCTCTAACACCTTCTGCTACCATGGTCATCTCTGCCAACGCTTCTTCAACTGATAATCCGGTACCTAACTTCTCGCCCATACTACGATTTCTTCCGTAGGGGGATGTGGCAGTAACGTATAGATCGCCTAAGCCAGCCGGTCCAAATGCAACTTCTGCTTTCGCTCCAAGTTGCGGTAATAGTAGACAACCTTCCTTGAATCCAGCCATGAAAATTGCCGCTTTTAGATTGTCTCCGCCAAGTGTTCCGACTTTTTTGAGTCCATCAACAAGACCACAGGTTAATGCGATGACATTCTTGAATGCGCCCCATAATTCTGCACCGACAGGATCTGATGCAGAATGTAGAATAAATGTTTGAGTGGTCAAAGTTTCTGCTAATCGTTTAGCAATAGATTCATCCTCACTCGCAACTAAGGCGGTCGTGATGACTCCACCTGCCGCTTCTGGTGCAATAGTTGGACCAGTAACTACAGCTAATGGATTGGATTTTTGTGCGGCATTGAGTTTTTCATGAATAGCTTGAGAGATTAACCGTTTGCCTGGGGCTAAACCTTTTGCAAGGTCAATAAGAACATGCCCAGGTCTCAAGTGTGGAATTACTTCATCAACAACATCTAAAATAACTGAAGATGGAATTGCTAAAACGACTATTTCTACGCCATCTAAAGCCTCATCAAGCCGCATTGTTGCTTCCAATCCTTCGACAGAATGATTTGGGAGATATTTTCTGTTTATACCATCCATAACAACAGACTCATACACTTCTTGTTCGATGGTCCATCCCTTTACCTTGTGGCCTTCTAACAACCACATTCTAGCCACCGCAGTGCCCCAATTTCCAAGTCCAAGAATTGCAATATGTGCCATGTTGACCGAAACTGCGATTTGTATTGTCTTTATGTTAATTGCCGCTATATGAAGGTGAAATTATTGATTTGAGGATGTTATTCCAACAACGAGGTCAGAAAAGGTCTTCATCTTCTTCATCAAAGTCAAAGACATCAGTATCGTCTTTTTCTTCTTTCTTCTTTGCTTTAGTAGCCTTAGGCTTTGGTTTCGCTTTTTGCTTTGTTTCTTTAGCGGAATCATCTTTTTTGGCCTTTGCATCAGCCTCGGCCTTTTGCGCAGCAGCCTTCTTTTTCATCTCTTCAGTAGCAGCTTGAGTACGAGCATTAGCAATTTCAAGTTCTCTAGCTTTTATTTCTTCAGTAGACCTACCAGTTTGCGCTGCGAGACTTCTTCTTCTATCTTCTCTGGCTTTACGCTCGAGTTGCTTGTGTCTTGCCTTTTCGATATTTTGTAGCATGTACATAGCATCGTGCTCAAGCAATGGCGAATCTGAGATAAGTGTAATGTCTAACCATCCGCCCTCTTCTACAATAAATTCTGCTAGAGGTTCAAAGTTCAAGTCTGACTTCTTGATTTGAGTATAGTGCATTGCATTACCAGTTCTGTGTTCGACTCCAGAGAAATGGCAGTAGAATTCTTTGGTACCAATTGTTTCCCTCACTAAATCAAACATTTCTCCATAATCTTCAGAGGTCCTCATACTACCATGTCCTCTGGAATGTATGTGGGCAATGTTGAGTACCGGTACAGTTCCTTCAACATGGTTAACAACTTCAAGAACTTCTTCAAGACTACCCCATAACTCTTGTCGACCTGAGGTTTCAATACCAATTTTTGATGGAGTTCCGTCCTTTAACCATGGGAATACAGGGTAAATATCTTCATCATCATGCCAAATTTCGTGGACTCTATCAACAATTCCGGCAAATACATTCGCTAATTGTTCGTTTGCTGCACGACCTCTGCCCATATCGCCGTAATGTCCAGCATGGAGCGTTATGTGACGAGCATTGATTGTCTTAGCTGCTTGTAATGTAGATTCAATTTTGGTCAATGAACGTCCTCTTTCGACTCTATCACCAAGTAATTCCGAATAATAAGGGCCGTGAATGTTCATTTCGAATTCAGTTTTATTAGCCAAAACTCCGGCTTGCCAGTATTGTTCAAAATGTTGTGGAGCAATCATTCTAACAGTCTGGACTTCCATGGTTTCCAAACCAAGAGAGATGATGTCGTCCATACCTTCTACGATAGTACGACCTTTGCATGATAATGGAATACCTGCTGGACCCAATCTAATCGGCAACTACATCCCCCCGCAGGTTCAAGCCAATGGTCACCTAATGATAAGACCTTTCCGTTATTCGGGCAAAAAGACCCGTAAAAAGGTAAATTTGGTTGCTATGATTTTATGCGACACTTCATCAATGAGAGGTTCAACCCGTAGGCATGAGCAATTCAATTAAAGAGGCTATTGATGCATTTTCCAATGGCTTGCCAGTTTGTCTTTTTGATTCTGAAAAAAGAGAGGGAGAGACTGACCTTCTATTCTCTGCTCAACACGTTACTCCGGCAAATATGAGGCAATTACGTCAAGATTGTGGAGGATTACTTTTCTTAGCGATCGGGCACGAAGTTGGCGAAAAGTTTGGTTTACCATTTTTGCAAGACCTTCATACGCATGAAGTTTTAACAAGTCAATATGATGTATTGAAAGAATTAGTAACCAATGATTTACGCTATGATTCGCGTTCTGCATTTACCTTGTCTTTAAATCACAGAGGAACATATACAGGGATTACCGACAAAGACCGTTGCCTAACAACAAGGAGATTTGCAGAATTAACCAATGAGGTTTTTAGTAACAATATAAGTCCTAAAGAGGCTAAAAGATTACTTGGACAAGAATTTAGAACACCCGGTCATATCCCAGTTTGCAGAGAAACCGAGGGTGGTTTGTCACGCCGGCAAGGGCATACTGAATTAGCAGTTGGCTTAGCAAGATTAGCTAATGTTTCACCAGTAGTAATTGGTGCAGAAATGCTTGAACCAGATGGCGATTTAGCACTCTCTGTTGATGAAGCTAAATTATGGGCGAAATCAAGAGATATTCCATTTCTTGAGGGTGCTGATATCATCGAAGCATTAAACATGAAAAACTAAACGATAGAATCATCAATATCATTGAACAGCATTACTTTGGAGAGGATTTAATGAGAGTTATGGCCGTTGGAGTTTTCGATTTACTTCATGCTGGTCATCTTCATTATCTTGAACAGGCTAAAGCACTTGGAAATCATCTTACTGTCGTTGTTGCACATGATGATACAGTTAGAATTAGAAAGCATGAGCCGGTAACTAATCATGACTTGAGAAGACGTATGGTAGAGGGATTAAAGCCTGTTGATGAAGCAATAGTTGGTAACTCACCAGATGTATCAATTTTTGAAATTTTACCAGTGGTTAATCCAGAGATTATCGCATTAGGTTATGACCAAGAGCATGCTGAAGATTCAATACGACAAAAGTTGAATGAATTAGGTTATGGGGCAATTAAAGTTACTAGGGTCGAGGGATTGAGTGATGATTTAGATGGCACTAGGAAAATAATTGCACGAATTCTTGATTTGTCAAGAAATAAAGACTGAGGGAAGTAAAATGTTTACTGGAATAGTCCAAGGTATTGGTGAGATAATTTCAGTATCTACGGAAAATACTGTAACTTCTTTCGAAATAAAATTACCAAATGTTGATGATTTAGCAATTGGCGCTAGTGTCTCGGTAAACGGCGTATGTCTTACAGTAGTAACAATAACTTCTGATATAATCAAATTTGATATTATCGATGAAACTATTCAAAGAACAAACTTAGGCGATTTATCTGTTGGCGATTATGTCAATATAGAGCGCTCACTAAAGTTCGGCGATGAAGTAGGGGGACATATCTTATCAGGGCATATTTTTGATACTGGAATAATCAAAAAGAAAACCACTTCAGGCGATCAAATGTCATTGAATATTTTAGCACCTCCTTCAATTCACAAATATCTTACTGAGAAGGGTTACATTGCTGTAGATGGTATTTCACTAACCGTTGGCAAGGTTGTTGATGGTTGCTTTGATTTGCATATTATTCCAGAAACTATGAGATTAACTATTCTCGATACGAAAGAAGTTGGTGATATTGTCAATATTGAAATTGATAGTAATACTCAATTGATAGTTGAAACCATAGAGCGTTTGTTAAAGGATAAGGTGGCATGAAATGAAAATAGTAGCAGTTTGTGGTTCATTTCACAAAAAAGAAATTGAATTGATGCTTAAATTCGCTAAAGAAGAAGCAATGGCTCATTCTATAGAAATTGCAGAAGTGATTTGGGTGCCGGGTTCAATGGAAGTTCCACTTGCTTTAAATCGTGCAATAGGAGATTTTGATGGAGCAATTTGCTTGGGAATTATCGAAAAGGGTGAAACCTTACATGGAGCATCAATGGGTAATGCGGTTTTGAAATCAATTGTAGATCTACAACTTTCACATAACAAACCAATAGGTTTGGGAATTATCGGCCCTGGTGCAGAGCCACAACATATCGAGCCTCGTTTAGAGCCCCATGCCAGAGCCGCAGTCAATGCAGTTGTGGTCATGAATAATCAGTAGAGATATTTACTAATTAGTCGAATCAATATCATTTATTGATGTAAAGATTCAATAGGTGAGTGTACCCTCTCAAATTTGCAGGCGATTAGATGAGTAGTGTTAGGGATGTAGTGATAATTGGTTCTGGGCCTGCAGGCTATACTGCTGGATTGTATACTGCTAGGGCTATGCTCAATCCATTGATGTTTGCAGGATACATGTCTGGCGGTCAATTGATGTTAACATCAGATATCGAAAACTTCCCTGGTTACCCCCAAGGTATTGGTGGGCCAGAAATGATGATGCAGTTGCGTGAACAGGCTGAAAGATTTGGTCTAGAAGTACAAGATAGAAATGTCGAATCTGTTGATTTATCTCAACGACCCTACAAAGTGGTAGTTGAAGGTGAAGAATTTCTTACTAATGCCATAATTATCTCCACTGGTGCCGAATCTATCTGGTTAAATGCACCGGGTGAAGCAGAACAAAAAGGTCGTGGAATCTCAACATGTGCTACCTGTGATGGTGCATTCTTTAGAGATGAAGAAGTACTGGTAATTGGTGGTGGAGATTCAGCTTGTGAAGAAGCAACATTTTTGACTCGATTTGCCTCAAAAGTAACTCTTGTTCATCGAAGAGATGTCTTTAGAGCTAGTACAATAATGTACGAGCGTGCTGCAAATAATGACAAGATTGAGATTAAAACTTTCAGACAAGTCAAAGAGTGGTTATCTGATGAAAACGGACTTACTGGAGCAGTACTTGAGGATCCAAGAGATGGTTCGATTGAAGAAATTGCTGCTAGTGGAGCGTTTATTGCGATTGGACACAAACCAATCACTGGGTTCTTAGGTGGTCAAGTTGAGACTGATGATAATGGCTATATTATTCACAAACAACACACTATGACTTCTGTAGAAGGTGTATTTGCGGCTGGAGATGTAGTCGATACAAGGTACAAGCAAGCAATTACTGCTGCTGGAATGGGTTGTCAAGCGGCAATGGATGCTGAAAAATGGCTGGAAGAAAACCTCCATTGAACAACCTCTTAATTCATCAATTAGCATACTCTCGCATGTTCATGGTCGACATCAATAGGTATGCAAGGCATATCTCGCTTCCTGATGTTGGCATAGAGGGTCAGAAATTAATCACCCAATCAAAAGTACTCGTAGTTGGAGCCGGTGGATTAGGTAGCCCGGTACTGCTATACTTGGCTGCTGCAGGAATTGGCGAGATTGGAATTATTGATGATGACGTAGTTGATTTATCAAATTTGCAAAGACAGGTAATTCACAATGAATCGCATATTGGCATAGCAAAAGTCGAATCAGCTAAAGAGCGAATATTATCGGTAAATTCAGCAGTAAAGGTAACAATATGGAATGAGCGGTTATCGCCAGATAATGCTCAAAAAATATTTTCAGGTTGGGACTTAATTATCGATGGAACTGATAATATTCCAACTAGATATTTAGTTGATGATATTTGCAAAATTCTTGGTATTCCTTGGGTATATGGTTCAATCTATCGATTTGAAGGCCAAGTTAGTGTATTCAATTATAATGAAGGGCCCTGTTATAGAGATTTATTTCCTGAACCTCCACCAAGCAAAATGATTCCATCTTGTGCTGAGGGAGGTGTATTTGGTGTTCTTCCGGGGGTAATCGGATCATTACAAGCAACAGAAGCAATCAAAATTATACTTAATAGAGGTGAATCCCTGTCTGGTAAATTATTGCTTTATGATGCTGAAGCCATGTCATTTAGAACGCTTAATTACTCAAAAAATGACAGTACTGAAACTAATTTGAGCGAGGTAAGGAAAATGTTTGAAGATAATGGGTGGTGCCAATCTTCAAACTTAAGTGATGGTGAAATTGAAGAACCGGCAACCGCTGGTAAGGTTATGTTCAACAATCTATCAGTTGCGCAGTATGAAGAGAAAAAATCGAATGGTTGGATGCCTTTTTTGATAGATGTTAGGTCTGATGGAGAATATGATCAAATGAGGGTATCGTTTACTGATTTACAAGTCCCTCACGAAGATATTCTAAGTAAGGTTGAGCAAATACCAAAAGATCGTGATATCATTTTGCTGTGCAGAAGCGGTATGCGTTCACAGATGGCTGCTATGTTCTTAATGGATGCAGGATATGATGGACATAAATTGTACAATTTAGATGGTGGAATAATGGCATGGAGTAGTCATATTCCCGCAGATATTGAATGATTGGCAAATTTTGTTTGGTTTTTTTAATTCTCGGTAAACTAACCGTTAGGTAGTTTTCCGCATCTTTGGACAATTTACAGGATGAGGTTCAAATGTTGGAGTTAGTTTTCATCATATACGGGGGGGATAATTTTGGCCAAAGTAATCGTTGCAGATGAAAATGAAGGCAGAAGGACTCTTCTTGCAAATACTCTCGAACGAGAGGGTTTTGATATTACTAGAGCAGGTACTCTAAGGCAAGCTGAAGGCACTGCATTAGTTACAATGCCAGAAATTGTTTTGATGGAAGGGGAATGGAAAAATGGCGATGCTATAGACGCTGCGCAAAGATTGATGGGCGACCCTGAATTTGCATTCAAGTGTAGAATTGTTGTTTTGTCAAGAAATTCAAGTCAAGAATATTTGATTTCTGCAGCAAAGGCTGGCATCTCAGAAGTGATTGCCAAACCTATAGACATGAAAGTTCTAATTGAACAGTTGAATAAGCATGCGAGAAAGCAGTTTGTTCCTCCTCCTGCTGATGTTGAAGGGCCAAATTCTAGTGGCGGAAGTTTCGATGTATCGATGCTGATGGGTGATTCAACATGGGCACTTCCTATGCTGAAAGGTTTGGTAGGTCCAGAAAAAATCAATCCAAGTTTTATCGATGAGATCCTTGTTCAAATGGATGAAGAAGGAATAGAAGTTCAAGATATGTTCGACCCTTCAACAATGGCAGCAATGTTGAGGATTGCATTGAATAATTTAGTTCAAGATGTAGACCCTGAGCAACTAAAAACCGGTCAAGAAAGTAGTGGAGAAGGCGAAGATGGGAAATCTAATACTTCATATGATCAAATGGCTAAAGGCGAGAAATTAGGTTCTGGAAAAGCTAGGTCGAGCAAATTGAAAGGCGGGATGACTACAATGGAAGATATTCTCGAGCAACAGGCTTCATCAATTCAAGATGAAGTTGAATCTGTGATGGATGAGGTTTTGGATGAAAAGCCTGATTTGATTGCTTTGGTACCAGATGAAGTCTTGTTTGGAGTAGATCCTGAGGTTCTAAAATTAACCAGATTGACCAATGAACTAGTCTATGAGTTGATGTGGAGTTTGGGTCGCCCAGGAGCTGTTGAAGATATTACTTTAATCACTCAAATTGAAGATGTCACACAGATGATAGGTGATGTATTATCCTCATTCCCGACTGTCAAAACTATTGATGGAATCGATGAAGAGGAGGAGTAAAATTGTCCGCTCAACCAAAAATCACAATTAAACAAGAGAAAGTTAGTCGTACGAGACTTTATTTTTCGTTAGGGGTTATTTCCATATGGTTGGTTGTGGGTTTTTTCTTTTTCCAAGACGTTGGGGGGTTTATCGAATGGTTTGATGAACTCGGACCATTATCATCTGTAGTATATTGTCTAGTGGTATCTTTAGCTATAGTGTTAGTTCTTCCTACACCTATACTAAAAGTTGGAGCAGGTGCTTTATTTCCATATTGGTTAGCTGTAATGGTCAATTTCATTGCTTCTTTGATTGGCGGTTTGATTGCATTTTTACTTGGCAGATGGCTGTTTCGAGATTATATCTCACAAATAGTGGCTAGTGATGAGAGATTGGTAAAATTGGAATCAGCTATCAATGAGGAGGCTATGCAAATTTCTGTATTGGTCAGACTTTCACCCCTGTTGCCCGACGAGTTGTTGAATTATGTAATGTCAAGTAGTCCAATTTCTATTAGAGTATTCTGTTTGTCGAACCTTTCCAGTATTGTATATTCTCTTGCTTATGCTTATTTTGGATTGGCAGCAGGTAAATTGGTATTTAGTGGTGAAGGAATGGATGGTTTTGCAGAATCTCCAGTGGGCACGACTCTTTTGATTATTGGCGTAATAGCATCAATTTTAGTCACGATGGTGATTGCTAGAATGACCAAGAATGCGGTAAATAACAGAGTTGAGTCTGTTTAATCTACATCGTTCAATTTGTATGGGTGTTTCCTGTGGCCAAACCATGGCGCAGGGCGATTTACCGGAAATATTGGGTTCAAATTGGTCGCCTAAGGCCAAATTAGAATTCACTCAACCATTACTGGTCGATGCAGCAAAAAGAGAGGTTTTGTTATTTGTTGCTCAACAACATGACGGGAAAATTCCAATTGTTTCAGATATATGGGATCATGTTGTTGGTTCAGAAATAAAACAATTTGAAGGGCCCTCTTGGGATAAATTTTGTCAGCGATTTATCATCTCATTAGAAAACGCTTTAGTCGCACAAGTCGAAGCAAAAATGTCTAATGAAAAAGATGCTGAAGTTATTCCTCGAAGAAGTCTTGAATCATTTCTTGAAAGAAGAAATACTCATTTCATAATTGATATGAAATTGATGCTTAGAAGACTTGCTCACTATATGTCGGTTACTATTGAACAGAGACTTGAATGGCAGCGAAACATGACTCGTACAAGATATATGGATGAGGTGCTGAAAGAGATTTTTACCGAAGGAATTGCGACGCCAGATGGAAGTAAATTTGGTGGTAAAGGATTCAGATCGACGTGGCAAGAGGGTGTAGTGGCAGTAGCCACCGCACTCAAAACAAATCCAAATTCGAAGCATGATTCAAAACCAGGAGCAGGTTATGATGGCGATTTAGTAGCGCCAATGATTCGTGATGTAGGGCTTTCTCTTGCAATGGGGGATACTCCGCTTGGAGTAATGGCGGCAAATTTAGGCAAAGTAGGTTCAAATCAAAATGGAGGTTGGGATGATGCTGGAGGTAGAGATTTACACATTGGCGCTTGGCACGTAGGGGTGCTTCCTCCAACTGCACCTTTACCTATTGCCAGTGCAACGATGACCGGATTAGCCTTTGGTGCTTGGCAGAAGAAAATAGATAGATTTCATGTTGCATGTATTGGAGAGGGTGCTTCATCATCTGGTGAGTTCTGGGAAGCGCTAAATCTTGCAGGAACTAGAGGTCTTCCAATTACTTACATCTTACAAAACAATCAAATTGCTTTGGATACTGCTACTATAAATCAATCCGGAGTTGAGATTTGGGCAGATAAAGCAAAAGCGATGGGATTCCCAAGTTGGACAATTGATGGCTCAGACCCAGCATCATGGTATGCAAGTGTTGCATGTGCTAGAGAGTTTGCACTAGAAGGTGGCGGTCCCACATTAATTCATGTTGAAACCATGAGAGGTTGTGGACATGCTCATCATCATGATGACCTTTATCTCGGTAATGAATCGGGTACGCCTCCCGGTTATGTCGACAGAAGTTTATTGGATTACTGGGCAGCTAAAGACCCAATTTCAACTCACAGGGAACTAATGCTGGACTTAGGAATTGATACTGAACTTATTGAATCAATTGAGGAAGAAGAGAGATTATTGGTTGATAATGACAGAGAAAAATTACTTGAAATGGAATGGCCAGATCCTAAAACTGTAACCAAGGGAGTAACCAGCATTACCGATGCAGAAACACATCAAGATCATCTTTCTCGTTTACAAAATGGCACCACAGATTTCTCAACAGCACCTCTCGATGTAGGTGAATCAACATTAGAATACGCCACAAAGGGTGGATGGACCTATGCTAGAGCAATTCAACAAGCCATGGTAGATATTGCAAATCGATATGGAGATGATTGTGTGTTCATAGGTGAAGATATGGAGGTTGCAGGAGCATTTGGAATGAATATTGCACTAAAAAATGCGGGTCATGACAATAAATTGGTTGATATGCCTTTATGTGAAGCAGTTATTGTTCATACTGGAACTGGTGCTGCGCTATCTGGTATGAGGCCGATGGTAGAGATTCAGTTTGGTGGATTCGCGGCTCTTGGATTTAATGCTCTAATCAATAATGCAGCTATGCTTAGGTGGCGTTGGGGTGCAGATTGTCCAATGACGATTAGAATTCCATTAGGTGCTAAAACTCGCTCTGGACCGTTCCATGCCAATATGATTGAATCTTGGTTTGCCAATGACCCGGGAATTATTTTATTAGCACCAGGTACTCCACAAGATGCCTATGATTTGCTTGTAGAAGCTGCGGAAATTAAAGATCCAGTAATAATGTTGGAGCATATTGGTTTGTATGGCCTAAGAGGCGGTTTGACCGGATGGGGGCAGAATATTAACCAAAAGGTAGACACCAAGAAGGTAAATGATGCGATATCAAAGAATCAGAATTACAAAATTGGTAAAGCAGAAGTTGTTCGAGGTGGAAGAGATGTCACTCTTGTTACATGGGGTGCAATGTTACATCTCGCCAAACAAGCAGCCGACATTTTGTCTAGTGAAGGAATTGAAGTAGAGATAATTGATTTGCGGACAATTATTCCCTTTGATGCACAAACATGTGTTGACTCAGTAATGCGTACTGGTCGATTAGTAATCTTGCAAGAAGGCCAATGGAGCGGCGGTCTTGGCCACACGATACAAAGTCGCATATTGGAGTCATGCTTCTACGCGCTTGAATCAGCACCTTGCGTAATTGGCGCTCTTGATACACCAGTGCCGTTTTCACCTCCTCTTGAAAATCACACTATTCCATCACTCGAACATATCTTAGATATTCTTAGGACATCCTGTAATTAAAGGCGTTCTACTTTATAAATCAGCAATTTATTGGCTTTAAAGTAATACAGTTTCGTTCATTTACCAGTGTCTCATGGCACAATCATGAGCGACTACAACATTGCGATACTACCTGGCGACGGGACTGGGCGAGAAGTCGCTCTTGAGGCTCAAAAAATCCTTGAAACAATTGTTCAAAATACCAATATTGGATTTGAATTTACTGAAATTCCATGCGGTGGTCAAAACTACAAAGAAACAGGAGAAGAATGGGCAGAAGGGTCATTTGAATTTTGTCGCGATGAGGCTGATGCAATATTCTTAGGGGCTATTGGACATCCTGGTTCATATTTGCCGAATGGCGATTTAGCTGGTGGCTCGGTAATCTTGGGATTAAGATCTGGTTTAGATTTGTATGCCAATGTTAGACCAGTAAAACTCTTTGATGGAGTTATGCACAAAGTACATGGAAAGTTTAGACAAATTTGGCAGCCAAATATGGTTGATATGACTATTTTGCGAGAAAATACTGAAGGGCTTTACCATTCCCTTTTGAAGCGAGCATCTAACCGTGCCCAAGGATTGGATGAATATGTCATTCCAGAAGTAGAATTCCCTGATTTACAAGGTGAAGTTGTTTATGACCCAAGACCTATCTCATCACATGGTACTGAACGATTGGTGAAAATGGGTTTTGAAATTTCAAAGACTAGAAACGGAGCACCTTCAGACGGAGTAAGTCGAGTATCTTGTATTGACAAAAGTAATGTTACAAGAGGCTGTCAGTTATTTAGAAGAACATTTGACAAGGTAGCAGCAAACTATCCTGACATCTCTACAGATTATGGCTATATCGATGCATTTACTCAATGGATAACTAGAACTCCAGAACATTATGATGTTGTAGTTACTTCAAACATGTTCGGCGATATTGCTACAGATTTGGCATCGGTACTTCAAGGTGGAATGGGGATGGCAGGTTCAGGAAATATAGGTGATAAACATGCATTTTTTGAGCCAGTTCATGGCTCTGCACCAAAGTATTCTGGAATGAATAAGGTAAATCCAATCGCTTCGGTAAATTCAATTCAGATGATGATGGACTGGCTAGGTAGGAAAAACAATAATCAAGAAATAATCAATGTTGCATCAGCAATTGAGCGAAGTGTTTCTGAGCATCTAAAAGAAGGCAAGCATCTAACTTATGACTTAGGTGGCGACTCAACATGTAGCATGGTTGGCGATTTAATTTCGCAAAGGTTAGCAAATATTCTCAAAGAAAATTGACTAAAATTTTCTTGGAACGCTAACAGCACTGGAGTTTTCTAAGTCGATATCATCTTCTTCATCGTCTTCTACTATAACTGTGATTTCTTCAGAATCAGATTGGCTTTTCTCAGCCTTAGCTTCCAGTTTTTGGATATGTTGTTGTAGAAGTTCAAATTCAATTTCAAGATCTTCTATTTCGTCTCTAACAGATTCCATTTTAGTATGGATTCTTGAAGCAAGCTTCTTCAATTTACGAATGACACGCTTCTCGGACATGAATCTCCCAACCGCTATCAGTTTTTGAATTAAGCCCCTCTAATTTTTTGTATTATAGTGAATTTTTTTGGCAAAAATCGCTGCTATTGAAGAACCCAATATTGTTGCTGCAAAGTATATTGGTATGGAATTAAAACTACTTGATGCAACATTTGGACCCAATGTTCTTGCTGGGTTCATTGAAGCACCAGTATATTCACCAAAATAAAATGCCAATAATGCAACCATGACTCCAACTACAACTGCAACAAATAGGTCGTTATCGGTATGCCAAATAGTGAGATAAATACTCAACATTAGGGCGAACGTAATGAAAATTTCAATAAATATTCCAAAACCAAGATTGGTTGAGAACTCAGTAGCACCATATTCTCCAATCAACAGTCCCGCAATTAGAGCGCCTAAAAATTGTCCAGCAAGGTATGCTGGCAGTAATTTTCGTTCTAATTCTCCGGTTATTGCGAATGCGATAGATACAGCAGGATTGATATGAGCGCCACTATACTTTCTTGAAATTAGTATCACTAAGCAAACTGCTAAGCCAAATGCAAAAGATACAATTGGTGCGCTATATCCATTCTTGATGGCAAGACAACCAATGAAAACCATCGAAAATGTTCCAACTAATTCTGAAACAAATTCTTTGCGCATGGACTGTCGTAAAGAAACTAGTTATTTCATTTATCTAAATAGTGTTAATTATCATAATTGTGAATAAGTCATTCTACTTAGGATTACCATGACGCGGGAGGTTAAGTTGATGGGAATCCCTCAACTGCTCCAGTTTAACACATTACTGATTTTAGCAACTTTGTTTTTGGCTATAGTTGGTAGTCAAATAATGTCTGCAAACCTTGGTGGAAGTAATATCATTTATTCAGTCATAATTTTATTGCTTGCATTAGGATTGTTGGTCGTATCTGCTGACTTCTTTATTGAGGGTGCAAAGGGTTTGGCAAGGAGAGGTGGTATACCAGAAGTTGTAATTGGTCTGACCATTGTGTCCATTGGTACATCTTTACCAGAAATATTGGTTACCTCCACTTCAGCCTTAAATGTAGAAAGTAATCCCGAAGTAGCAGATTTCGCAATTGGCGGAATATTGGGTTCAGTTTTAGTTCAAATAACTTTGATATTGGGTTTTGTCGCCCTTGTAAAAGGTCTCAAAATTCGACCATCATGGCTTAACCGTGATGGTTTAATCATGATGTTATCTTTGCTTTTGATGACCTTTTTCTTAATCACTGATGAAGGTATAACAAGAATCGAAGGAATTATTCTTTCAAGTTTGTACATTTTCTATATTGGTTGGTTACTTTACAATAGGAAGGAGATAATGGACCAGGAATCTAGTGGTGAAGCAGAATCAATCGAATTGAAGAGTCTTTCATGGTCTGGTGCTGCTTATTTCGTGATGGTTCTTATTGGCCTTGCATTGGCTGTTTTTGCCGCGCACCATCTTGTGGTTAATGCTAGTGATTTAGCATATGAAATGAATATCCCTCATTCTATAATAGGTACAGTAGTATCAGGTCTTGGAACATCATTACCAGAATTAACAATTGCCTTTATGGCTGCAAAACGTTCTCAAGGTGTTGCGATTGGTACATTGATCGGCTCAAATATCACAGATCCTCTATTGTCTATTGGTGTCGCCTCTATCGTACATCCTCTATACTTGACTGAAGCAGGTTCTGACATGATAATGTTGGTTATCTTGCCAGCCTCAATTATCAGTACAGCAGTTGCACTACTATTGATGCGAACCTCATATGAATTTAGAAAATGGGAAGGAATCGCTTTGATTATGTTATATTTCATTTTCTTAGCAGTTTGTGAATACTTTAGGCGAGTCGGTTTCTAAACCATGAAATCTTAACCCCCAACCTTGTCGGAGCATCATGGTCAACTTCAAACTTGATGAAATGCAAGAAGGTCTAAGAGACCTTGCCCGTGAATTTGCCCTTGATGAAATAAGGCCAAATGCAGAACACTGGGACGAAAATTCACAGTATCCTAAAGATGCGATATCGGCTGCTCATGATCTCGGAATTCTCAATTTACATATCCCGGAGCAATATGGTGGAATGGGTTTAGGTTGTATTGAGGAAGTTTTGGTTAATGAAGAACTTGCTTGGGGCGACCCGGGTTTTGCAACAGCTGCATATGCTACGGCTTTGGCATGTGCTCCATTGATTACTGGTGCTACCGATGAACAAAAAGAAATCTGGTTGAGAAAAGTTGCTGAAGAAGGACAACTTGCCTCGTACGCGGTTACTGAACCAGGAGCAGGTTCTGATGTTGCTGCTTGCAAGACCACTGCAGTATTAGACGGAGATGAATATGTCATTAATGGAGAAAAAATGTGGATTACTGGTGCTGGTTATTCAGATTTCTTTTTTGTATTAGCTAAAACTGATCCAGATGCAGGATATCGTGGAATGTCAGGATTTATTGTCGAAAAAGATGCTGAAGGATTTTCCTTAGGGAAAAAAGAAACCAATATGGGTCAAAGATGTTCTGATACAAGGTCGATTGTCTTTGATAATGTTAGAGTCAACAAGGACCAATTAGTTGGCGAAAGTGAATCTGGTGGTTGGATGAATGCTATGAAAGCATTTGATTTGAGTCGACCTAATATTGCTGCGCATGCAACTGGTTTAGCTAGAGCATCTTACGAGCATGCTTTACAATATTCTAATGAAAGAATGACCTTTGGTAAGCCATTACACAAGCATCAAGCAATCCAATTCATGCTGGCGGATATGAAGACGAAAATTGAAGCCTCAAGAATGTTAACTTGGAAATCAGCATTTGAATCAGATCAGGGAATTAGAAATACAGAATCTGCGGCTCATGCAAAGCGTTTTGCTGCTGACACTGCTATGGAAGTATCTACTGATGCAGTACAGATTTTCGGAGGCTATGGCTACTCTGAGGAATATCCAGTTGCAAGACTTATGAGAGGCGCTAAGGTAATGCAAATTTACGAAGGTTCTTCTCAGGTTCAGCGTATGATTATTGGACGTGAAATAACTAGAGATTTCTAAGAAATAAGGCCTTGAGGTGTTTTCTTGGCAAAATCAATACCAGCGATAATTCTCAGTGGTGGATTAAGTAAGCGCCTTGGAAAGCCTAAGGCTTTGGTTGAAGTCAATGGAACAACATTGTTAGAACATGCGATAGATAAGTTGCATAATGTTGGTTGTAATCCAATTGTAGTTGTAGTGAATAAAGACTTACAATTTGAGGCACTGATGAGATCTAAAGGTGCGGTTATAGTAGTAAATAAAAACCCAGAAAAAGGGCGCACTGGTAGTCTAAAAATAGGTTTAAACTCAATTTTATCCGAACTTGGAAGAATGCCAAAATCAGT
>DUKP01000084.1 GCA_013329295.1 Candidatus Poseidoniaceae archaeon | reverse complement strand
TTGCCGATGGTCAAGTTGTAACAGGTCTTCCAGCATCATGGGTGCCAACTCTACAAGGTACCAAATCGATTTCAGCATTTTATCAAGGTTCTACTGAAACAATTCAAGTATTCGTAACCAGGGGTAAAATAAACCAAATGGACATTTTGATCTATGATGAAGTCTCCAACGGTGATGTATTCATGATAACTGCAGATGAGCAAATATCTGCTTCGATTAAAGCTTTAGACTCCAACGGTAATCAATGGCTAATAGATGGTAATTGGTCATTCTTCCACCCGAATTTCGCAGATGAAAGTGTTTTGAGTAGTAATTATTCACAAGAAATAACTTTCTCACCAACTATGTCTTCTTCTACACCATATACTATTTATGTCGAACATACAGAGTTAGATGTAGTTATTTCTGATAATTTTGTTGTATATGTGTCAGTTGGAGACTTGGAAAATTTTGTAGTAGATTCAATTGATAGCAATGGTGTTGAATTCAGTTCAGTTGGCTCATATGAAATAACTGCTGATGAATTTATTCAATTCAGCTTCTCTACAAGTGATACAAATCTGAATCAGATTACTAATATGCAACCAGCATGGATTCTATATGATTTGGAAGCGGGAACTTCTGAGGATATTTCAGATCAGATGTTACAAAATGCACTTATTTGGCATGCTACTGAAGTTGGGGATTGGAAAATTAGTGCCTTTTTGATAAATGAAAGAGGCTTTAATTTGACTGCTAATTTTGATATTTCAGTGAGTCATGGCGTGCCAGTATCTTTGACATTAGAACAGTCAGTGACAACTCAAGATGCTGGTAATTTTGTTGATTTACAAGTGACTGGAACTGACTCAGATGGTAATCAATTCCCTCAACTTGTAGTTTGGTTTGAAAATAATGGTCCTGCATACAACATTAATGCAACAGATACTGAAGCATTGTACCAATTTAACGGCAGATCTGCTGGAAATTACACATTGACTGCAGAGTATTTGACTCTGTCTTCATCGGTTAATGTCGAAGTATTCTCATTGAGCGTTGTTAAGAATATAAAGAGCAATATTAGTACTACTGAGTTAGAACAATTAGAATCTATAACAGTTGAAGTTGAAGCTTATGATGAGTATTGGAATAGAATTGCTGTGCCTGATTCCGCAAGAATTGATTCTACTGATAGAGGAAAAGTGAAGTATTTGGGTAACGGAGTTTGGGAATTAGAAACTCTTGATGAAGGAGAACATTCGGCTACAATCGTAATCGGTTCAATTACAGAGACATTCATTTACAATGTTGAAGGGAATATAGCAGGATTCTTTGCTGCTGGTGGCCCACTTTATTATGTTGGAGCAGGCTTAATCGGTCTAATTGCCGTCGCTTTACTTGTTTTCGTAATTCGACTTGTGCGTGGCGATGAAGATTACTACGATGACGAAGATGATGAAGACTATTATAGAGATGATGAAGAATCAATTTCAAGGGATTTCTCTCAACCAAGAATTAGTCAAGCACCAACAGTTTCTACACCACCACCTCAACCACCAGAAACGGAGCCAGAACAAGAAGTTGAAGAAGTTGAGGAAGAAGTTGAGGAAGAGGATACAAGTTGGATGGCTGATTATCGTGTTGAAGAAGATGGTACAGAATGGGGTCAAACCGAAGATGGTGTTTGGTATTACCGCGAGGTAGAATCCGATGATTGGATAGAATGGACTGAGTAATAGGATGTGTAAATGTGTTTAGAAAACTACTGCCGATTTCTATCATTGTATTGATGCTACTTAGCACGATGCCAGTTGATCTCGATAGTGACCATTTATCTGAAAATAATTCTACAATTATGCCAAGTAGTTCCCCAGTAAGAATTCAAATTACATCACCGACATATATTATGAGCGCTGATGAAGTAGTTACTTTTTCAGCTAAATTATATGATTCGGTAAATAGTGAAGTTGCTGGTAACATAATATGGTCTTCCACTAATGGTACAATTACAGATGAAGGTACTTTCTATCCATGGAACTCTGGAGTAATTACTATACAAGCCAGGCACACTAATTTGACGGATGAGTTTAACATCACAGTTAATCCTGGGATTGGACAATCTCTTGAAATCTCAATTGCTACTGGGCAAGTTCTACAAAACAATATTCTTACGGCAAATTTGATAGATGCGAGAGGAAATCCAAATCCAACTGATCAAGCAGCATGGAGTATTGATGGAGAGTACTTTGGTCAAGGCAATCCAGTGTGGATTCCACTTGATATTGGAAGCTATCAACTGACTGCTAGGTTATATCAAATGGAGGCTACTTCAACTGTTGAAGTTGTCGCAGGATCGCCTTATGAATTCATTTTTGCCAATGATATCTTGGTTCGAAGCGGCTCACCATTACAGTTGGAGCCAAATTTGGTAGATGTTAATGGCTATTCCATGGATACAACTCTTGCAGGTTCACAATTGTGGTTTGTAGAGAATGGAAGTATTAACAATACAGGTTATTACTATGCTTCAAATCCAGGTGTGTGGAATGTTACAGTTTCTGCAGGGCCTGTCTCTGGTACTGGAACAATTAGGGTTGTGCCTGCTGATGCTACAGCCTCTTCATTGGCAATAATTCCTAATGACGATGTGTATTATGCTGGTGAGATGTATGAACTTGCTTCCTTCCGTACAGATAATCTTGGCTTCTCTGGCTTAATTACTCCGCCAATTACTAATTTCACTGTCAGTTCCGGAACATTAAGTCAAGAAAATGGCAGAGTGTATTGGACTCCTATGACTATGGGAGTTCAAACAATCTCTATGGATGACTCAGGTTTTATTTCAACAACTTCTGTAACAGTTGAACACGGTCTTGCAATAGATACAAGAATCAAAATGACTCCTCAAAATCTTGCTGTTGGACAACAGTCAACAGTTGTAGTTCAAGCCTATGATTTAGCAGGTAATTCATGGAATGTTAATGGTTCAATAGAGGTATTAATTGGTAATCAGTCAACATTGGTTTCACAACAAGATTACTACACTCTAACCCCAGATTCAGTTGGAGCATTTGCGGTTAGAGGAAGTTGGTTTGATGAGGTATCTGGAATTTTATTCGAATCTCAATCTATTGAGCAAGTAGGTTTTGGAGAACTA
>DUKP01000168.1 GCA_013329295.1 Candidatus Poseidoniaceae archaeon | reverse complement strand
GGTAGTTTCACCATTATTTGATATTTTCACATAAAATCGATTTATTTCATCAACCCACGGCATATCTCCTCTTCCAGTAGGCAATTCATCATCACCAGGTACATGCCACTTATACTGCTGCGCAAAAGTAGTTCCATTCATACCATCCCAATCAGCATCCCCATCCCCATCTACATCATTATTATTTAAACGACTATCAATCCATATATCGATGGTCTCATATGGGCCCGGTTCACCAGGTGGTTGACCCCAATCACTAATGTGAATGTCTGCTGGAGAGGCTCCAGTAGGATTATGATTAATACTAACTTCTGCAGTATGGGCTACAGGATCAATAGATAAAACTTCAATTTCTAAACCATAATTTGAATCCTCAAATACTTCTCCGACATCCCAAGCTGCAAACTTTAGGTGTGTAGTAGAGGGAGGGGCCATAACCGAAACAGCATCTGCTAGAGCTGTATCACCCCATACAAGATCTTCAGCAGGATCATATCCAGCCCATTCGTTAACTCGGTAGATAAGTACGCCTTCGCTCGGTATTGGCAAATCGGCATCATGAAGAGTATCAAATCGAACCTCTACAAGATAGTATAGTGACTCATCAGCACTGATTGGAATCTTTAATACCTGATCTTCAGAAATCAAATTAGGGTCTTCATTTATATCTTTAATTAAATATGTACTCGCCCCAGTACCAACGATTGTAAAGTCAGTACTCGGGTCCATTGATTGTAGCCCAGGGTCAGATTCAAGAGCACGCGTCCAAGAACTCGGCATTACAGGATAAGCACAAGAAGATCCCATAACATCATGGCAGTGTGCATAATCATATGCAAGGTGAGGAAGTCCCACGGCATGACCTATTTCGTGCGCCCACCTCCCCCATGTGGCTACGGAAGATTCCGTTGAGCTGTAATATTCACCTAACCAAGTAAATGACTTATCTGCCGATGATCCACCCCAATGTGCATCCAAATCTCCATCATCTCCATGCCAGCTAACCTCTTGCGCTTCATCGAGGCTTGAAATCGCATAATAGTCGTTAGGGCCGCTGCTACATCCGTTATTTGAGCCTGAATGTACCAGAACGAGACCATCGTATCTAGAGAGGTCGATACCGTCAATCAATGCAGCAATAATACTGTCTGACATGACGTCGTCATTACCAGTACAACCTCTAAAATTGCCATAAGATGCCTTGGTAGGAGTTGTGTCTCCAGTACCATCTGCGTTGATTCTATTAACTGGTCTTAATGGCACCCCATCGGCAGGTAGAATGTCAAAATTCAGATTTGCACCACCATAAGTGGCCTCGTCAAAGAATGACTCGACTTCATCAAAAAGAGCGATTGTATCAGCCCGATTTCTCGATGCAGACTCATCAGGGAAATCAATTCTTAAAACTGCGAAATTTCTAGTTTGAGATAAAGCATAATCTAGATTAGGCTCCTCGTTCAAATAATTTAGATATGAAATATCTATTTTACTGATTTCTTCTCTGTCATTTTCTTCAAAATTGCTATCATTGGATATTGATTGTCCTGTACTCATTGTTATCATTATCATGATTAAAAAAATTGCTTTTATTCCCGTTTTATTAACGCTCATATAACTATTAAACATTGTAGATACTTATATTTTTTTAAAAAGAGTATTGCAAATATAATTCGACAGATAAAAAAATATTAATCCCCACGGTAAATCAATGACAGAGATTTTTTCTGATGAAGACACAACCAGATTATTCCAATTAGTGCACATGTTCCAGCGAAGTGCACTATTGCACATGGGCTATATTCCAGATCAAAATGGTAACAAATATTTTGACATGGCTGAAGCTAAAGAAGCAATAGATCTCTTATCCATGCTCCAGAATAAAACCAAAGGCAATCTAACCGATAAAGAAACCCAATTATTACGCAGCGTCATCAGTGAATTACAATTACAATTTACCCGTGCCCCGACATTAAAACGCCAATCAGACGACGACCAAGCCCAATCAGAAACAATCCGCGAGACATTTGCCAATCCAAGAGACGGACCGGTGGAAGACCTTTCCACCAATAATGAAGAGGAATAGGGTAAATCATCCGGTTGATTGATTTGTTAGTTATATTTCGGAAGGACAGATTGACATGGCTTACGTCTCAAATAATTCGGATGAGGATTCCCCAACCGTCCTTATTGTAGAATCAAACGCTATGTCCATTCAGCGACTTTCTTCTATCTTCAAAATTAAAGATTTCAATATCGAAATTTGCCAAGATGGAGATAAAGCAGTTGACGAATATATTAGACTCGATCCAGAGTTAGTAATTATTTCACTCGATATACCATCTTTAGATGGTCATCTAACCGCACTTGAAATGCGTGAACATGGCGGCGATGCAAGAATTGTTTTCGTAGCCCCAAGACGACTTGCTACCGTGGCAGCAGATGCGAAATTCTCTGCTGGAGCCGTTGCATGGTTACAAAAGCCGATTACAAAATCCGTTTTAGATGAACAATGGGATACGATACTTGGTAAAATCCCCGAGGCGCCCGGGCTGGAAGATTTAGATGAACTGTATCCAATTGACCGAATCAAACCAGAGGAAGATGATGGCCCAATGCCATTACCAGCCTTACCAGGAATGCCACTTCCAGATTTTCCAGGAATGGAAGGAGGGGCACTTCCACCAGTGGGCGAATCACCTCCATTAGAAGTTCAACTCCCTATAGCGAATGAAACTTCACCAAAAAAGAAGAAAAAAGGCAAATTATTGCTTGTAATAATTTTACTAGGGGCTGCAGCTGCAGGCTACTATGCGTATTCAACCAATCTCATTTGAGTTCGAAGGAGCCATTACGAGTTTGGCATTTTCAGTAACTGTTGTGCCCATTGGTGCCGAGATAATTTGACTTACCTTTACACCAGAATCTGTTAGTAAATTATCATCACATTGAGCAAGTCGCTCGTTTAACAATCTGCTTTTATTCCAAGAATTATACAATAGCCAACTTGGCAAGGCAAGACAGACAAAGGCAATAAACCACAAAAACAATTCAAACATCAAATCACCTATCAAGTAAAGCTTGCCAGGATAATTGTGCATATTGTTTTGCAACTTCTGATGGATTTTCACTACGATGAATTCCAGAACCAACAATAATACAATCTGATCCAGCGATTACCGCATCATAAGGGCTACCATAGCGTTGGCCCATTTCACCATCCCCTACTGCAATGTTTACCCCAGGTGTCCAAATCATCTTTTGCTCACCCACGCGC
>DUKP01000096.1 GCA_013329295.1 Candidatus Poseidoniaceae archaeon | reverse complement strand
ATCGTGCACGATTGCTATTCTAAATGCTCTTTGGCCTAGAGAACGACCGTATATTCTTCCGGTATATTTCCAATATAGGTAGAAAGCAGAAAAGAAAATCATCCAGGTTACCAAAAACGAGAACTTGTATTCAGGTGCTTCAGCAAGGTAGCCCCAACTTGCTAGAATGCTCAAAAATTGGAATCTTGATAATACTTCTAGTAGCAATGACATTGCAACTACATCTAACATGAATGCAGCAATACGCTTCCAAACCGGTGCAATTAGCATCCCTTCGGGCGCACTAGCAAGTACCGCTTGGGCAAGAGTGCCGCCGCCTTGATGCAGACTAACCGGACTTTCCGCCATGATACACGCTCAATGGCTTAGTTTGTCAATCTACGCATTAATCTTGAGACAAATGCCAAGCGAACAAATTGCGTTCATCAACCCATTCAAGCCAAGAATCCCATGTTCTATCATGGCGTAGGGTGGTGGGATGTCCAATAATTATCAATCCACGTTTTGCTCTAGTTAGAGCAACATTCAATCTTCTTCGGTCACTCAGAAAACCAACTTCACCAGATTCATTTGCCCGAACAGTTGAGAAAACAATCACTTCTTTTTCTCTTCCTTGATAACCGTCTACGCTCTTTATTTCAAGACCATTAAATGGCCCTCCAATCTCTCTACCCCCGGCTTGTTGGAATAAGTCAGATAATACTCTAACTTGTCCATTGTAAGGAGTGATGACTCCTATCTCTCTAGCAGTTAAGTCACCGGTTTCAAGCAGTCCTTTAACAACTGAAAGTACCTTAGCCGCCTCAGCATAATTTGACCGACTACTACCGTCTTCTTCTTGCAATTCACTACCTTCAATGGGTATGAAAGCAAGTGGATTATCCCAGTCAGGCCACAATAGCCCCGCAGGAGTTGGTCTGTCATTTGCACTACAACCATCTTCTAATCTATTATCGTAGAATCTTGCACTAGGGAATTCTCTGATTACAGGATGCATCCTATATTGAGTAGTAAGCATGTGCGCTGGTATGCCACACTTGTTTAATCGTTCAAACAATGATTGGTTTAGGCCACCTTTTTCGGCCTTTTCGCTTATCACAGTTGGTGGCAGTTGCTTGTGGTCTCCGACTAAGATTAATTGCCTGCATCCACGAATGATTGGCACCAAGGCGCTAGGCTCACTTGCTTGGGTTGCTTCATCGATTAGCACGATTGGAAATTTCCTATCACCAAGGACATGATGTCCAGCACCAATTGTTGTTGAACAGATTACTTCAGCACTATCCAATAGGGAAGCAATAACATCGTGTTCTAAATTTCTGATATCTTTGAAATTATTTTTGATATCGCGGTGTGTAAGGCCCTTTTCTTTGCCTTTTAACGAGGCTAGATTTTTTCTAAGCTCATCATTTTGCTGCTTGATATATTCTATTTCCTCTTGCAATGGGTGCTGTTCTGCTAAAGCATCTAAGGTATTATTTCGTAACGTTTCTCTTACTTTTACTGGTTTGCCAATACGTACTGCTCTAACACCAATATCAATCAATCCTTCTAGTAAATTATCAACTGCAACATTTGATTCTGCACATGCAAGTATTGGGCCCTTGCCCATATGGGCTAACTGCTTCAGTAGATGAACTGCTGTGAAGGTTTTGCCGGTTCCTGGTGGCCCTTGAATTAAATTTAGTCTCGAGCTGAGTGACTGTTCTACCGCATTTTGTTGTGATTCATTCAATGCTGGATTAATTTGAGTTTGGACATGTTGTTTTTTTCCAGAAATTTCTGGTGGTCGTGCAGCTGAAGTAGCAGGGTCATGTAAAGATCCTAAAATCAAATCTCGCAATGGTGTTCCGCCAGTTGACTCGGTTGAATGAAATGAAATCAATGCTTCATGCATGCGGTCATGAGCAATTCGATTGGCACCCTTGTCAATTCGCCATCTGCCCTTTTTCACATCCTTGGGTTTTTCATTAACTACAACTCTGATTCTTGTTGGCCCTCTATCAAGGACAATACCTTCGTAGACCTTTTCCCCCCAAGGCCTCGTTCTAGAGATTAATACGATATCTCCATGACTAAATCTGTGCTGTGGCATTCTATTACGGTCAGCCTGTTCAAAAACAAGGATCGGGTCGCCATAAAATCTACCTTGGCTCCGAGAAGTCAAGTCAAACAAGGTAAGTCCAGCACTTACCAGTTTTTGCTTACTCCATTTTTTCCAGCGTTCCTCCACCATTGCTGTTTCATCTTCAAGTTCAATCTTAATCAATTCAGTAAATCGTTGAAAATGCTCTTGACCCCTTTTCCATGAAATAGGCATTTCATCGCCTAAATCCATCTTCTTATTGGCAGTTTTTGGCATCGAACTGTCCATCCTTCTAACAGAACCCTTCTTTGCCATGACATTACCAATATCGCTCACCAAATGATAGTATTGATTGAAATGAATTATAATTTAACCGTGAAACCCTATCACTTAAACACTCAATCCGTTGCCTATAGGTTGGTGGGTAGTATGTTTGGATGGCGGAAGAAGGAGTCTTCTACCCAACAAAATATCTGTCCATATTGTGGCACTCCCAATGAAATTGGTGCAAAGGAGTGTAAGTTGTGCTACTACGACCTAACAGTTTCTGCAAGGGAGCAACCAATGGCCACTCCATCATCTGCGGAGTCAGAAATCATGACAACTCTGTTGGGTGATGATACTGAGGATACACCAGGAGAAGATTACGCCGTTGAAGCGGTTTTATCGCTTGACGAAGTTACTATTGAAATCGATCAATTTGCTGCCGACGATTCTGCTGAAGAAGATAAATTTGACTTTATCACTAGTTCAGGTCCGACTTTATCAGAAGTTCAAGATTACACCGACCCCGAAGAAGTTGAACTTTCACCAGAAGATGCACCTGAAAGCAAAGTTGATTTTATCGTGCCCGAATCTAATCCTCTCGAAGAGGTTGCAGAACCAATACATACAGGACAGGGGGCACTTTTCTTAGATTCAGCAACTTCAGATGAGGATTTTACTGGCTCAGTAGGTCCAAACAAATTACGAAATATGGAGCCTGAATTATTGTCAGAAGAAAATCAACCTTCAACAGTATCGCTTGCCTCAGCAATTTCAAGCGAGGTTATTGAAGCAACACCGGAATTGCCAGATATTCCAGAAGATGAAGTTACATCACAGTCAGATGAGACTCCAGAAGTGCCTGATATCCCCACTGATAACAATGAACAAGATGAAGCAACACAAACTTCGGAAAATCATACAACTGCAGCACCGATTCCTCAATTTAATGGCAGAATTTGGCCTTGGCCTGCTAAGCAAGCATGGGATGAAAGACAAGTCTATCGAGAGGTAGTTGCTATGCTTGAACTAATCAAGACAGGTAAACTTGCTCAGACCGCCCAACAATTAGACAATTTAGGACCACATCTTGATGGTAATCTCGATATGCTGGCTCATATTGGAACAATCATGCGTTATTTGGGACGTGAAGAACACCTGCAGTGGATGTTAAAAATGGCTCAAACAAACTACCCAAATGACTCAAATGTTGTTAGAGCCATAGCACACTTATCATGAGGCATTATCATGACATTAACTCCAGAACTTACAGTAGAAGACGGATTAACCCTCCGGCCTGTAGATAAATCTGTTCTAAAACCAATTTTAAACGCCTTTAATGAAGACCCAGACTCAGCCTTCTCAGCACTACCTTGGTTAGACAAGAATAAAGAAATTAGGCAACAAATTAGAGATATGCTGTTTGATGTTGAGTCTCAAGCAAACTCTGATGAGATTCATTTTTGGTCA
>DUKP01000044.1 GCA_013329295.1 Candidatus Poseidoniaceae archaeon | reverse complement strand
GAATGAAAATGAATCTAACAGACGCAGATTAGAATCAAAATTCACCAAACTATCTACGAATCTAAGAGATTCAAGTACCTCCAAAGATTATTGGCAAGATAAGTTGAATTCAGATTTTGAAGATTTATTGATTGATGCCAAACGTGTTGCTGAAGGAGGGCTTTCTAGTAGACAGCTGTCCCGTAACAATAAAGGTAAAAATAACTCAAGGAGGCCTTAACTTGTTAGCAGATTTTGAACAATCAAATATTGATTTAAAATATCTAGTAAATTATGGATATGTGATAAAAGCAATCAAAGGTGATGAACTATTTAGCGAGACAAAAATAAGTTCTGATTACATCTCTAAACTTGAAAGCCAATTAACTCTATTTGTCGAATCACAAAAAATTACCAAACCTCTAATTCAGCGAAGAAATGGTATCATCAAACACCTAAGGAAAATTTTGACAAACAAATTCATCAATTCAAAACTATCCTCTTTTGGCTCCTTCGAGTCAGGGTTAAGCCTATCAAACGGTGATATCGATTTATGCTTAGAATTCAATGGAGAGTCCCCAAAGAAGGTTCTGAATAAAATCGCTAGAATGTTAAATCAAGATAGTATGAAAAATGTGAAATTAATCACTAATGCCAAAGTCCCAATTGTAAAATTTATTGATAGTCAATCGATGATTCCTGTAGACATATCAGTGAATAACAATTTATCAGTTTACAATACAGAACTACTTCGAAGATATTGCGATGTCGATCCAAGGGTAAAACCATTCATTCTAGCGATCAAGTATTGGGCTAGAAACAGAGGGATATGTGAACCAACATCTGGAACATTCTCATCTTATGCATGGACACTAATCGCGATAAATGCGCTGCAAACCATGCAAGAACCAGTAATACCTAACCTATGCACTAGAGATGGAACTAATGTTGTTGAGATTGATGGTCAAAATTATGATGTCTCTATGCAAGATGTTTCTAATTCTAAATTTATCTCGAAAAATAATGAAACTGTAGCCGAACTAATAATATCATTTTTCTCGAATTTAGCCACCAATTGGCCATGGGATGATTTTGTTATTTCTGTTCGAGAAGGTGCACTTATTACAAGAAAGCAGAAAGGTTGGAATCATCAAAAACCCAAAATTAGCAATGCTATACAAGATAAAAAAATAATGCGTCTTGGTAAACACTCCCTTCCTGTAGAAGACCCATTTGATGAGATTCATGACTTGAGTATTGTTTTAGATGCTGAAGGAGTGTTTGAAATTAGAGATGAAGTTTTACGTGCATATTCTTTGTTGCATGAATATAATAATTGGGAAACGATATGTGAAGTAAAATACCCTGAGTTAATTCCTGAATCACCTCAATTAGACCTTTTTGGCGACCTAAGAAATTTGTCAGAATCTGAAATTAAGACGGATTTGGAAAACTTATATTCTCAATTGAATATAGTAGAGAAAAGTGTATCTATTCGTGAAAGTGAGAGAAATGATGCAATAAGAATGTCAAAGGCTTTGAGAAGAAATGCTGAGTTAGCAAAAGAACAATCTGTACTATCATCTGAATTAAGACCAAGAAGATCGCAAATCGATGAAGCTCAAAGTAAGCGAGATTCAAGTAACAATAACTACATACCCGTACATTTAATTGAGGATGAGTTACACCGAACATATCACAACTTAACTAAGCAATCTGAAACTGGTATTGAATTATCATTTGAAAAAGAGAAGGCCTTATTTTCTTGGTTTTTTGAATTACAAAGCATGCATGAACATGCTAAGATAACAAGAAAACACCATCGAGAATTTTTGCGATTGGTCAATCAACAAGAAAACGCAATTAATCATATTAAGGACATAAAGCATGAAATCATCGATGTCAAAAATTTAGGGAATTTTAGAGACTTTGATGATTTAGCAAAAAGATTGCTTATTGAATTAAATCCTTTGAAGAAAGAACGGCGAAAACTCCGTCGTGAAGTTGGTCGATTAGAAGCATGGCTGAGAAAACAAAAACATACACCAAATAAGCAACAACATAAAAATCGAAAATCTCGAACTACGAGAAGAAAAAATGATACGAATGTTAAAGAAATCAAAAATAAAGTTATTTCTGGTGATTCCTTTTCCCTGCAAGACCTCGATTTATTACTGAAAAGTGGTGGGCTAAAATCTGTCAATAATCAATCTGATAATAATAAAAAAAGTAATAATCAAAAGACCAAGAAAAATAAACCTACTTTGCAACCACATAGAGGGAAAAGAGGCAAATCATCTAAAAATATTTGAAGAGGTGATTAAATTTCCAACCTCCAGTGGATTTTAGGGCCAAAGCCAGAAGAAATGCCAAAAAGCTGGCAATCAAAAATTACTGAATTATTCATATCTGAAACTGGTGAAAGTTATACAGAAAATACATTTAGAATGCTAAGTATACCCGAATGGTTTGGAAATAAAATCCTCATAGACACTAGTCTCTATCCACTGCCAGAATCACTAATGGGAGTAATGTGGTCTAAGCCTTTATTGGAAAATCGGATTCGTATAGTAGCTTTAGTCATCGATAAAAAAGTCCAAAATAATTCTCATGGGACAATGATACTTGATGATATAATTGGACACTCAAAATCTGAAGGTAAAATAATGATTCAGTTAGAAGTTCGTAAATCAAATATTAAGGCTCAAAAATTCTATTCTCGTCACGGCTTGAAAATAGAAAAGACACTTAAAAATTATTATTCAAACGAAGATGGATTTCTTATGGTAGGAAATCTTTGATTGTGACTAAAAATTATACACCCAACCGATATGACAAAGCATGGAAGAGTTTGTAGTCTCCGACTTAATTGATTCAAGTTACATCCTCAGTGCTGCAATACTTGATGATCAAGGATTCGTTATCTCTTCAAAGCCTAATGATAGTAAAACCAAAGAGCAACTATCGAAGTTTGCTGAAATACTCTACTCATCTGAAGATTATGACCAGACATCAATAATTACTGAAGAACGAATTATAATTATTCACAAATTGGTAAAAGATTTCACATTAGTCGTAGGATGTGAGACAAATTCTAATTTAGGATTGTTAAGGAATGAAATTTCTAGCGCAGTATCTCGATTAAACACTTACTTCGATTCAACATCTCGTTAATCGATGGATTCATCCAAACAATTGATGATATCAAGCATTAAATGGGGGATACAGTTCGCCATAACAGTGTAAGGTGGGAATCTTGCACGCAAGGTGAGTATTGTAATGAGCGAAATTAATCAAGTTCTTGAGCAAAAAAAGAATATGGTAAATGAAAAAGCAACTAAATTCCGTGAGACACGAGACGAGTGGAACAAGAAATCCAAAACTCATTCTGCAGCAAGAAATGAATTAAATGCTGAAGTCAAAGAACTGATCGTTCAAGTTAGAGAGCAGAGAGAAATTAGAGAACAAATGAATGAAATGGTTCGTGAAAAGAAAGTTATTCGTCAAGAAGCAAATAAGAAAGTCAAAGAAATTAAATCTCGTATGGATTCATCAAGAGGCCCTGTAGAGCAAGATAATTCACGCGGTAAACGTGGCCAGAGACCTATTACTTCTCATCAACTCAGAAAAGAACTTGAAAGATTGGAAAGAGAATTCGAACAAGGTAGACACACCGGTAAGAATGAAAAGAAAGTTATGAAAAGAATGAAGGAAATAAGTTCCAAACTAAAACAAATGACTTCTATTGATGATAGTAATGAAGACATGAAAGGTCTTCGAGAAGAATTAAAAATTGCTCTTGCAGAACAAGAGGATGCTCATGAAGAAGTACAAACTGCTGCAAATGCTGCTCAAGAAGCACATGAATTAATGCTACAGTGGAACAAAGAAGTTGACAAGCAACGAGAAAAGGCGGAATCATGCCATAGAGAGTTACGCAAATCCAAGAAAGAAGCTGACAAAGCACATCACTTGTACATTGTATCTTTACGCTGCTTGCACTCAATACAAGACATGTCCGCTGCAATGTCTGGTAATGATGTAGAAGAAGGCGGTTCTAAGGCAAGAGTTGAGGTACAAGATTTGATGACTAAATTGATGTCTGGAGATACTCTTTCTACTGAAGAATTGATGCAATTGCAAAAATAGAATAATGTCAAAAACAAAATACCGAGTCAACTAATCGATGAAGAGGCATGACCATGATACAGAAGGACGATATTGCCCAAATCGTCGAAGAATATGACCAATTGAAATTAAGAATTGGCATGACTGCTTCGCATTCAGCATTGGATATATGTGATGGAGCAATAGAAGAAGGATTTCCTACCGTTGCATATTGTAAGGAAGGTAGACACAAAACATACGCCAATTATTTCAAGGCACATCGTACAAATTCTGGAAGAGTTAAACGAGGCATGGTAGATAAAACAATTATTATGGAATCGTTTAATGATGTTATGAAAGAATCGATGCAAGTAGAAATGAGAAAGAGAAATGTAGTATACATACCTAATCGTTCATTTACTTCTTATTCAACAATAGATGATGTAGAAAATAATTTCCATGTTCCATTGTTTGGCTCAAGAAATATGCTTCGTATGGAAGAGCGCACTGAGGAACAAGATTATTATTGGATTCTAGAAAAAGCAGGATTACCATTTCCTGAAGCAATACAAAATCCTGAGGATATTGATTGTCTAGTAATCGTAAAACTGCATCATGCACAGAAAAAATTAGAACGTGGTTTCTTCACATGTGCATCTTATCAAGAATATACTGAGAAGTCTCAAGCGTTATTGAAAAACGGTGTTATTGATCAAGCATCACTAGATGGGGCAAGAATAGAAAAATACGTCATTGGACCAGTATTTAACTTAAATTTCTTTTACAGTCCATTAGCAGAACAAGGAGAAAAATTAGAATTGCTTGGGGTCGATTGGCGATTTGAATCTTCATTAGATGGTCATGTAAGATTACCTGCTCCACAACAAATGACTATGCCATTGCATCAGCAAATTCCTGAGATGACTGTTGTAGGCCACAATACAGCTACAATTAGAGAATCTTTGCTGGAAAAAGCATTCGAACTAGGCGAGAAATTCATCAAGGCTAGTAAAGAGCATTACGACCCAGGTATTATCGGGCCATTCTGCTTGCAAACTTGTATTGACAAAGACATGAATTACTACATTTATGATGTTGCACCTAGATTGGGCGGGGGCACAAATGTACATGTCAATGTTGGCCATCCTTATGGCAATGCTACTTGGAGAAAGCCTATGTCAAGTGGCAGAAGAATTGCTATGGAACTACGTATGGCAGCTGAGCAAGATAGACTTCTAGAAGTACTAACCTGATAACTTAATTGTTTGTTATCAATTCTTTTCTACTAACCCATAAATCCAGGGAAATACTGCTGTGTATATGCTACAGCGTGTTCATGTGGATAGCCTTGGTTGACTAGATTTTGGTAATACTCTCTCGCTGGATCTGCTTGAGCTACTGGTTGCTGAGGATAACTTTGGTTTTGTGCAACAGCAGCATAATTATGTTGTTGTACTGGTTGTTGTTGAACCATTGGATAGTTTTGCTGACCCATTTGATTCATCTGCATTGTATTGTATTGCTTATTGGAGTTTCGACCTCGCAAGAAAAATAGAGAACCAATTATTATCAAAATTAGAACTCCGCCACCAGCAATTGCAATTGTCCCAAATGACGAACCATCTGCACTTGGAGGTGGACCCCATCTTGTTGGATCATCTGGATAACCATCTGCACCATCAGAGTAACCCCAATTATCATCTTTGTTTGAATGTCCATCACCATCACTATCATAGCAACCAAATCGGTCAACTGTTGAATTTCCAATAACACTTGAACAGGCATCAGCACCCATCGAAATGTTCCAATTTGCGGTTGGATCAGAATATCCATCAGAATCAAAATCAGAGCATCCCAATCTATCAATTGTTGAATCACCTGCAACATCTATACAATCATCTGATATTGGAGTTCCAGGATTATCTCCATATCCATCGCCATCGGAATCCGCCCATTGTGAAGAATCATTGGGAAATACATCTCCACCACTATATTTAGTCCAAAATTCATCAATATTTGAATAACCATCTCCATCAGAGTCAATGCAACCATTTCGATCTTGATTTGAATTACCTGCAATATTTGGACAATAATCTCCATTGACTCCGTCCAAATTATCTCCAAACCCATCACCATCAGAATCTAACCATTGGCTAGCTTCTTGAACAAAACCATCCATACCATCATACCAACCATCACCATCAAAGTCGGGACAGCCGTAAACTCCTTGCTGATTTGATGAACCTGCTTGGAATGGACATGCATCCTGCTCATTGAGATTAATTGACTCAACATATTCTCCTGGCCAATTTTCTGGCCTATCTAACCATGTTGAATTACCCCAATTATCACCTAATCCATCGCCATCAAAATCTGACCACTGAAGTGGATTTTGTGGGAATGCATCTGCACCATTTCCTGTATCCCAAAAATTATCTGGATCTGAATAACCATCCTCGTCAAAGTCATAGCATCCTTGTCTATCAAATATTGAATCTCCTGAAATGTCAATACAATCATCTGCATTAACGCCTTCTTGATTATCACCAAAACCATCTCCATC
>DUKP01000052.1 GCA_013329295.1 Candidatus Poseidoniaceae archaeon | reverse complement strand
GGCGTAGGTGTAGCGATTACGCTTCAACATGTTGGAATTGAGAACTTCTTGATTGTCGACCGAGATTGTGTAGGGGCATCATTTGCTGCATGGCCTGCAGAAACCCGATTCATCACTCCATCATTTCCAAGTAACTCTATTGGAATGCTCGATTTAAACTCTGTAGCAATCGGTGTATCTCCTGCCTACAATATGCGGGTAGAGCATCCAACAGGAGCAGAATATGCTGAGCATTTGCAAAGTCTGGCTAAATATTTCGAACTCCCAGTTCAAGAAAATACCAATGTTACAAGCATCGAGAAAAAGGGTGACTTGTTTCATGTTGAGACTGAAAATGGCACTTTAACTGCTAAGAATGTAATTTGGTCTGCTGGTGAGTATCAATATCCTTCAATCAGTGGATTCGAAGGTGCTGAGCATTGTCGACATACAGCAACTGTAGAAAAGTACGGTGATTTAGAAGGTGATGATTTCCTAATCATTGGTGGCTATGAAAGTGGCATTGATGCTGCATATCATTTGGCAAGGAACGATAAACAAGTTCGAGTTTTCGATATCAATGGACCTTGGGAAAGTCAAAGTTCAGATCCAAGTGTCGCATTATCTACATTTTCATTTGAACGTATGCGTCATGAAAAATTCGATCAAAATGTTGAACTTCATGCAAATACAGTTGTTACCTTGGTAAATCATGTCAACGACACATATCAGATTACTACTGGAGATGGACAAACCTTCAGTTCCAAAGTGCAACCTCTATTCGCTGGTGGATTTGATGGTAGCCACAAGTTTGTTTCGCATCTATTCAACACAAGAGATGATGGTTTCCCTGAAATTAGTGTCAATGATGAATCGACAACTGTTCCTGGCATGTACCTTTGTGGCCCTTCTGTAAGGCATGATGGCCATATTTTCTGTTTCATCTTCAAATACCGCCAACGGTTTGCAATCGTGGCTCAAGCAATCGCTTCTTCAATGGGTCTGCCTACCGATGACTTCATAGAGGCTTACAAGTCGTGGGGCATGTACCTAGACGATTTGTCTTGCTGTGGCCAGGAGTGCTTAACTTGTTAAACAATGATGAAGATTCAAACAATACCGCTTCACAATCAAATACTTCACAAACCCGTATGGGTAAAATGATGAGTATAGAATGGCTTGGTCAAACTATCGCAAGTGGTAGTTGGATTGTCAGCGTATTTGTCTACGGCTTAACTTCAACTGGAGATTATCTTCAATTGGTAGCCGCTTCTTCTTGGATGCTATCCAATATTGCTAGTGTAATCTCAATAAAGTAATTCCCAATTTCATAATCAGATTTGGTTATGGGTTTATTGGTATAGTATGATGAATCTGTAACATAATTAATTTACAGTGTTTATTCTCACACCAATTAGACATCGGTTATTTTCATGAAAATAAAGCAACTCGAGTTAGAAAACATCCGCGCTATGTGGGAAATTAATGAACAAGGATTACCAGGTACTGGTCAAGTTTCCGAACATGAGATGGCCAGCCTGCTTGAACTATCGGAACTAAAATTAGGTGCTTACCAAGATGGGAAATTGTTAGGATTTGTCCTTTGTTTACTGCCAAATACCAACTATGGTAGTCTTAACTACGCATGGTTTAATCAGCGCTATGACCAATTCATCTACGTAGATAGAATTGCAGTTGCATCAGCAAATCGCGACCAAGGCATCGGTTCTATGCTATATGAGAAAGTGTTTGACTATGCTCAAGAAAACAACATCCCAGTAACTGCTGAAGTTAGTCTAAGGCCATCTAATGTTGGCTCGGATCGCTTCCATCTACGCCATAATTTTACAGCGGTTGGCGAACTAGACCATGGTGATAAAGCTGTAACTATGTACATCAAGCATATTCAGCCTTTAGATGATTGAAGCAATTAAGTCACAGTTACCCCACAGGCTGTACATGCACATATTGGTGATGACCCGAATTATGCCGGGCCATTCACTTGGCGGCATGCAAAAACAGACCATGGATTTGTGTAGTGGATTTGTTCAATCGGGCCATGATGTGACCGTAATTACTACTGCAAGAAATGATGGAGTTGAATTTGAAACCATTGACGGTGTTAACATCTGTTACCTGTCCGGTTCAAAACCTGGATACTATAGCCGTAAATGGAATTCTTTGTGTCGTAAAAAAATCATCAAACTACATCAAGAAAGCCCTATTGACATTATTCACAGTCAATCGATGGGCGCCATAAGCGTATTGAAATGGGCCAAGAAGAATTCAATTCCAATAGTATCAACGTGGCATGGTACAAGCCTTACAGAGATTTCGACTTTCTTTTCCTCAGCATCTTATCACCCACGCTACTGGCATTGGTTACTAATCATGCCAATCACCTTGTTGAAGCGTTACATCACTATGGATTTAGCAGTTCGAAAGGCCAGTAAAAAAATAACTTTGGTCTCACCTACTTTGGAAAAAAACATCAAGTTTCTTGCTAAAGATAAAGTGGTTACAATTCCAAATGGAATAGAAATACCAGCATTGAATAACAAGTCAAACCAAAAGCCGATTCATTGTATAGCAATCGGTCGTATTGAGAAAGAAAAGGGCATTCATTATGCAATCAAATCAATAGCAAATCTACCTGAAGAATTACGCAACGATGTAGTTCTAAATGTGGTTGGACAAGGAGGTTATTTGTCTACATTGCAACGTCTAGCGCGTGATTTAAAGATTGAAGATTTTATCAAATTCCATGGCCGTGCTGACGATGAAACCCTAACAGAAATTTACCATAATAGCCGCATTCACTTGATGCCAACTACTCGGCAAGAAGGTTTACCGCTAACCATCTTGGAAGGGATGGCATATGGCCTTGCAACAATCGCTTCTGATATCGGTGGCATTCCAGGAGTAATCACTAATGATATTGATGGAATATTAACCGAACCAGGTAATCAAAATCAGCTCGATCAAATGTTAAGCAAATTACTTTCCAATAGTGATATGATTGAATCTATCGGCAAGGCAGCAAGAAATACCGCAGAATCACGCTATTCGAAACAACGAATGGTTGACGAAACTCTAGAAGTGTTACTCAACGCCATAAAATGACCACTTTATTGTTGACATTTGACAAATTAATTTCTGTCAGACAAGCCTACAATGTCTTTAAGAACAAAATTCAGAAGGTCAACATGTCGACGGGAGGGTTCTTGCTATGTCTGATAGAGTAAGCGAACACTACGATGACGAATATTTCAATTGGCAATCTGAGGCTGGCGAATTTGGTGGTTGGGCCAATCAAACCAAATTCGTCAAATACATAACACAAGATGACGTGGTTTTGGACTTTGGCTGTGGCGGTGGATATTTACTGAAAAATATAGACTGCAAAAAGCGATTAGGTGTTGAGATAAATCCGCTGGCCGCTGAGACTGCGAAAAGAAACGGCGTTGAGGTTTACAGCAAAGTAGAGGATGTTCAAGATGAATCCGTAGATGTCATAATTTCAAACCATGCCTTAGAACATGCACTCCAACCCTTGGATGAGTTAAGAGAACTTAAGAAAAAACTCAAGGTTGGGGGTAAAGTGATTTTTGTTGTCCCTTGTGAAAGTATCTCCATGAGGTATAAATCAGATGATATCAATCACCATCTATACACTTGGAGCCCTATGTGTCTTGGCAACCTGTTTGTTGAAGCCGGATACTCATTGATAGAGTCGAAGGCTTACATCCATAAATGGCCAAAAAGTTCAGTACTAATACGTAGAATTGGCGGTCGTCGCCTGTTTAACTTGGCTTGTAGAATATATGGAAGATTAAGCCGCTCCTCGTTTCAAGTGCGCGCTATAGGAAAGAAAGATGCATGAGCATCAAACAATAACTTTGACCTTCATCACTTGCAAATAAAATCAGTGTTGAGTTAGGTCTTTGACTGTTTGAGCAAGTTTTTCTCTTTCTTCGTCACTTAGATTTGGCAAATATGGGTCATCGTCTTTCATGATGTTCTCCCATCCTGCCATTGCTCGAGCAAAGATTTCTTGGTCAACATTCCACTTGAACCAACGATCAACAAAATCACAGTGCCTCTGGATATCTTCATCATTTTCAGCCATCTTTTTTAGAATGAGATTTGTTTGTAGCAAAATTATTGCAAAGTTTGGACTTATTTGATAGGTTTGAAACGGATTACGCTCCCCAATAATCGTCATGTGTTCACGCCACAAACCAAATGTCACATCGTAAACCACACCAACGATTAGGACTATGACTACTACAGTAAGACCGATACCCATCAATCCAAAGTAGGTGGTAGAAATACCGGCAAAGGTAGAATTGCTTTCGAAACGCCAGCGCACATACGGCCAAATCAACAATGTCAAGGTAGTAACCCAGAAAGCCATCGAAATTATTGTCTGACTTTGTTGTACGCGCCAATATTGTCGCATGAACCATTTCTTGAATGGAGAACCGCCATCAGAACCGCTTGATTGCTCAGATACCATGACGAGCCCAGATAGGGTATTCATTTAGAATATACCCTTTAATGGTAAGACAATCATCACATTAACGATACAAATAAACTCATTCAAGCGATTTTTACACGTGGATTTGCAGGTTTGGGGATTTAAATCAACTCCAGTTTCCTGTTTTTTGCTTTATTTGTCGGCGAAAAATATAATATTGTCATTTGGTTGATATATTCCGATTTAGATGTCTAAAGCGCCTGTAAGACCAAGACGAAGAAACAGAAATATGATTCCTAATATTGAAAGACCTGGGAGTTTATTTCAAACTGAACAACCTGCACCACTTACCGAAACACCGATTCAGAATTATCAAGGGCCTCGAGAAAATATTGAATTGCAAAAGTTCGCTCAACTTATTTTGTATGGAATTTCATTAGCCGCGATTTGGGGTGGCATCCTATCAATCGCATTCTTCAGTGAGTCAACAACGAATGAGAATTTCCTCGTGCTTGGTTTTGGCGGTATCATTTCTGCCTCAATGGCAATCGCGTTAGTTGAATGGCAGCGCCGAAGAGGTGGTAAAGAAGTTCAGAGTATTCACGGCTATATCATTGGTATTGGATTCTTCTTTTCAGCAGTCGGCGTACTTTACATGACTCGATTGCTGATTAGTATTGCGGCTGAATCAGGAGTTGGTTTATTCATAGATGAAGGTAGACCTTGGCAAGAAGAAGATTGGCAACCTGCTGCTGAAGCAATATATGCACAATTAATCGCATGTATACTACTCGCATTAGGCCAATACTGGTACTTGAGGAAATTGAAAGGTGAAATCACATTCGGTCTCGCGGTCAACACACTAACCCCTCTTGCCGTTGTAATGATTGGTTTTGGACCATGGTTAGATTGGTCTAACCAAGTTGTATCTTACGAACTTGGTGTTTCGATTATTTCCTTGTCTGCATTAGCCATGTGGCTTGCATTGCGTACAAATAACGGTATTATCTTCTCTATCGTTGCTGTCTTTAGTGGCCTAGTTCCTATACTGTACGAATTCGCCCACTCCCCAGAGGGAATCGTCGGCGGTGAAGGTGGAGCACTTTCACTAATGACATTCATAATTCTAATTCAAGGTGCTTTAGCTGCTGACGACAGACTAAGACAAGATCTAATGCAGTGGACTTCTATCTTCTTAGTTGGAGTAGTGATTTATGCCATCTGGTTAGTAGGTTATGAAGACCTAAATCTAGTATTAGGCCCGCTAAGAGCCGATAATTTAGGTGACCTAGAAGGAGTACTAAATTTGCAAGTAATACTATGGATTACTGTACTAATTGCATATTTCCCTGCCACACTCAAACGAAGAATACCGTACATGCCTATTGGTCTAGCAGGATCATTATTCTTGTTTACTCCTGAATCAAGCGTCATTCCATGGATAATCGCTACGCTTATGCTCCCTTACTTGGTAATAATTTCAAAGGTCACCCGAAGATGGGTTGCTGACTGGTCAGTTATTGCCATTAGCGGTGCGTTTTTGATACAAAGTTACCAGAATCCAATTGCCTCAGAATACGATTTCTTCGAAGAATTAATCTTACTAGCAATTCTAGTCATTGTTGAATATTCTAGACGCAATGAACGTCTTTCTGACTTTTCAATAAATGTTGCAATTTCTGGCCTATTCCTATCAAAGGCAGTATTGTTTGGAACCAGTTGGTTGATTCCATGGGCAGTTGTATTCTACATTCTGATTACTGCATATCTACAACAACAAGATGCTGTTAAATCTGGAGAAGAAAGTAAGTTTGTTACTGCAAGTTTAGGAATTACAATTGCAATGATTTTGACTGTGATACTTTCTGCCTTTGACAGATTAGAATTACCAATGCTAGATGATTATCAAAATATTCTTGATGGATTTAATGTAAGTCTTGCAATTGTTGCTCTTGCCGTATACCTAATGATGTTTAAGTTTAGAGATTCAGAATTAGATCTTGGATATTTGTTCAACCTAACTCAAGCAAAGGGGCAATCAATGGTACCAGTATTTGACCAAGACACTCAAACTTGGGTTAATCCATTTAGTGAATCAACTGAGAATATTGAAGGCTATGGACCATTAGCAAGATCGAGTCTATTAGGACCATTAGC
>DUKP01000122.1 GCA_013329295.1 Candidatus Poseidoniaceae archaeon | reverse complement strand
CCATACAAAGGCCATGAAAAAGCGCGGCGCTACCGAAGTAGCAAGACCCCAGGGGTCTAAAGTAGACCTATCTATGATGAGGACTACAACAGGTAGAAAATTGGTCGAAGTAGCTCAAGCACCAAAAGGTTCAGTCAAATCTGCCAGCATTGAAACTGAAACCGGATCAATAATTGAGGTTGATTTAGGAGGGGGTGTTGTTGAACAGGGAGGCAGATTAATCAAATCTAGTTCTGCACTCGATAATCTTCTTGAAGAACTTGAGTGGGTTTTATTAGAATCTGATATTTCAAGCGATGCAGTTTCAACAGTTATCGATACACTTAGAGATAATTTAGTTGGCTCGAGGCTACGTAAAGGAGCAGATTTATCAAAGGTAGTAGAAGCGGCGTTGAAAAGGTCACTTAGCAGTATTTTGAATGCAGGATATTGGGATTTTGATGCATCAGTCCAGTCATATATTGATTCGGGTGACACTCCTGTAGTAATCATGCTTGTCGGAGTCAATGGTACGGGTAAAACAACAACAGCAGCAAAAATCGCTAAGCGTTTACAAAATAATGGGCATTCAGTTATTGCTGCTGCTGGTGATACTTTTAGGGCAGGAGCAATCCAACAATTGGAAGCCCACTGTGAAAATCTTGGAATAAGATGTATCTCTAGTCAACGGGGCGGAGATACAGCGGCTATTGCTAGAGACGCTGTAGAATCTGCTCAAGCAAAAGGAATCGACGTTGTTCTTGTTGATACAGCGGGAAGAATGCAAAACAAAACCAATTTAATGAATGAATTGAACAAAGTCAGGAGAGTAGCCAATCCCCACCTTACACTGTTTGTCGGAGACTCATTGGCTGGGAATGATGCGGTTGACCAAGCAAGAATGTTCCAAGAAATAATGAAATTTGACGGGGCCGTTTTAACCAAATTAGACACCGACGCTAAAGGCGGAGCAGGGCTTTCTATCGCTTTTGCAACAGGCCGACCAATCGTCTTTGCCGGGGTCGGACAAGGCTATGATGATTTGAAACAATTCGATCCAGATTGGTTACTCGACCAGTTGTTCGAATAAATTTCTAACCAATTTCAAATTACAAATCATTTTTTCTACGGCTAATAATGACGGCAGCGAAAGCCATAGTAATTATAGATGCAATCAAACCAACAAAAGGAGTAACCTCATCACTTTCTTTTTCTACAGTGACTGACTCATTCCAAGATTGCAAGTTTCCTCCAGCATCTTCGTAATTATAATCGACTCTCCAATTTCCACTTTCCCCCATTGTAAATTTATCATTATAGTTACCTTCCTTGTCAACCATTACGTCAGTAATCCATCTTTGTCCAGAGGGGCTAGTGTAAGTAATTTCTAGATAACTTTCAGGCGAACTTAATGTTGGCAATCTGCCGGAAGAAACATATTCATCCCCATAACCTATAGTGTTACCAGTTCCAATTCCAGTATCTAGATTTATATCTCCAATATCTATTTCTTTGATGATTGGCTGAACAGGAATAGATTCAACAGTCCCCCAAGCAGTTCTGTAGTATGTATCTCCACTGAAATAAACCTGCACATTCCATAATCCTCCACTAGATACCACTTCTTCAGCAGCCATTCCGGATAATGAGATATTTGTGTAAAACTCACCATTATTTATGTTCACAGAGGTGCTTGTAACATATTTAGTTTGGTCGGGCGAGGTTAGAATTATTGAAATCCGGTCATTTTCATAAAAAGTTCTATCTGTGCCACTAGAACCATAAGGAGTAAGATCGCCAAAAACAGTTACAACACCAGGGGTCTGCGAGGTTACAACCGTGTCTACTAGCACCCTCTCGACCGTATTTATTTGATTTGTAGTTCCGCCGATTTTATACCTGTGACCATGATCAGAATAATTGAAACCTCTATCGTCCATAAATACAATCATAGAGAAATCAACATTTTCAGTCATTCCCAATGGGTACCCATCTGAAGGACTTATTTCCCATTCAACAAATACAGAATCTCCTGAGGCTAAATCTCCACCAACCCACGACAAATTGCTATCCCATCCTTTTGGCAACCCATCGGTTTGCAAGATTACTTTCACATCTTGATTAAATGGATTGTCCAAGGTAAAGCTTCCCATTAATGGATGGTATGGACTTCCAGGACTAGTTTCAAAATAATTCAGATTTTCTTGAGCGTCGTTGTTAGATATAGTAGGCTCGTCTCCCACAGGTTCTACAACAACCCTAATACATGAATGAATTTTATGCGTTTGATTAGTACTCGTATCAATGCCAGAGTCATCTGGGAAGTCACTAGATTCCGGAGTCCACTCAATGTAAGCAACTAACGGCTTGTTGCTTTTTAATTCATTATTTTCATTCGAATCCTCAGGGAAATCACCAAAATCTAGACACATACCAGTGCCCGTTTGCTGCGATATTGATGCTGCATCGTCGCCACAAACAATTCTTCCAATAGTAGTCCAAGAATCAGCCAAATCTCCGCCAGCAGTTGGCTTTTTCCATTGGAACAATATCTTTACCATTCCATTACCTAAGGTAGTTTCACCATTATTTGATAT
>DUKP01000105.1:1638-9007 GCA_013329295.1 Candidatus Poseidoniaceae archaeon | reverse complement strand
TGCAATGATAATAATTGGTGCACCTATAATGGCGCCAGCAATACCCCAAACTTGAGAAAACAACATGACTGTTAGCAGTAATACAAATGGCGATATTCCAATCTTTGCACCTGAAAGATTTGGTTCTACGAATGAACCAAACACTTGCTGATTACCAATTAGCATAGCAAGCATCAACACTGCAGTCAGTGGTTCAAGCATAATGAAGCCAATAATAACTGGTGGAATTGTTGCAAATAATGCACCTAGAATTGGGATAAAATCTAGTAAGAAACACAAGATTCCAAACAAAAACCATCCAGGTAAATCAAATCCAATTGGTGAAATAATGATGGTCATCACAAGAGCTTGACCTGCACTACAGGTGACCTTAGAGACAACATAGGCGGTGATTGATTCTGTTGATTCGCTAACTATTTTCTTGGCTCTATCATACGAATTTGGGAAAGCGGCACCAAATCTTTGAGCAATAGTGTGTTCTTCTAAGACAATGAATAACAGGAAAATCAGTACGGTAATCATAGTGCCAAGAAAGCCGCCAAGTGACCCCAAAATAGCGATTACAAATGTTTCGATATTACTCGGAGAAGCTATTTCAGCGACTAAATCTGCATCAGAAAATATAGCCTCTAAGCCATATAAGTTTGAATCTGCATATTTTGCTCGCTTTTCTTCAAAAGCGGCTGTAATCTCTGGTACTTCATCAATAAATTGTGAAAGGTTGTCGTACAAGAATATCGAAATGAAATATATCGTCACAATGAAAGTTAGAATTACAGTACCATAGGAAAAAAACCTGTTGCCGACTTTTTTGTAGATATATTGCTCTGGTGGTTTTATCATGAAATATAGCAATACTGCAATAGCCAATGGCATTAGAATTGATTTTAGATGGATAAGGGCCAAATAAACTACTAAGCCTACTATAGCAACACTTGCAGCAGTGGTTCGTTTAGAATCTATTCCTATTTTAGAAAACTCTTCCATAACCGGTTGTCATGCCTTAGATAATCTAAGGTTTACCCCAGAATAAATGTCAATATGGCTATTTTGCTGCATTGCAATAAATTGCAAATAATCAAAGTACATTCTTAACCAATTCATCAAGGTCTTGAATACGGCCACAATAGTGACAGCGCAGTTCAAGAGGATCTCTAGAAACTACCTTGAGACGATGAGGTAGCGGCTCTCTTAGATTAGATGTAATACAGTTTGACATGGTACATCTTACCACATTAACCACCTCATCACCGAGATTAATTATCATCTTCTCAGCCACTGTATAAGCCCTAATAATTGCAACATGTGCATCAGGTGCAACCAATGCTAATCGATCTAATTCGGCTTGGGTTAATTCTCTATCCTCTACTTTGATGATGTCCTTAGAACCCATTTTCTTGGATGGTACATTCATTACCAATGAAACTGGAACCGAGGTTTTTTCATCGATACCTAACATATCCAATACGGTTAATGCTTGACCTTGAGGAATGTGGTCAATCACTGTACCATTACGAATTGCTGTTACTCTCCTCATACTGTGTTCATTTGACATTACAAAGCACCTCCTGCTTTCTTAACATCCTTAGGCACAGTTACTCCAAGCAATTTACACAGTAACGCCATTCTAGCAACTACACCATTAAACGCCTGCTCAAAATATCGAGCGTGCCGAGTAGTATCAACAGATGGATGTATTTCATCCACCCTTGGAAGCGGATGCATAATTATCATCCCTGATTTGACATCTGCAAGATGCTTTGCATGCAATTTGTATGCACCTGCAACCTTGGCATATTCATCTTCATCTGAGAATCTCTCTTTCTGGATTCTTGTCATATATACTACATCCGCATCATTCATCATCGAATAAAGATCTTCAGTTTCAACTATTGATGCACCATGAGATTGTAAATCGGAGACTATTTCTGATGGCATCTTCAACAATTCAGGGCTAGCAAAAATCAACTCACAGTTGAATCTTGTCAATGCATGTGATAGTGAATGAACGGTTCTTCCGTACCGCAAATCACCAGCTAATATGACTTTTAGCCCGTCTAATTTACCATGCGCCTGTCTAATTGTGAATAGGTCAAGCATTGTTTGAGTCGGGTGATGTCCCGCTCCATCGCCACCATTCAAAATTGGTACTCTTGCAGAATCTTGCGCATATTGAGCTGCACCTTGACGAGGATGTCGCATTGCAATGATATCTGTGTAGCCATCAACCATTTGAATAGTATCAAACAAAGTCTCACCTTTAACAACTGATGAGGTTTTTACATCGCCGAGGTTTACCACATCTCCACCTAAACGCTTCATTGCGGTCTCAAATGACATTCTTGTTCGAGTACTTGGTTCAAAGAATAAATTACCCAAAATTCTACCTTGTAGCAATGGTAAATACAATTCTCCTTTTGCAACAGGAAGCAATTTTTCTGCATCATCTAGAATCTCAATTATCTCTTCATTGGTCAAATCATCCATGGTAATTAGGCCAGTCACTGTCGTCCCTCCATCCTCAACGGTAACAACAAACTCATGAACATTGTCTTTGATACAAGAGAATACTTCATCAATGAATTATTAGAGGGGATACTATATGTTTGAGCCCTATAGTGGCCTTTCATGGATGCGTGGTCAGATGTCGAAGGCGCCATCCAGGCGGCAATAAAACAACGTAATGCACGCTTAGAACGATTAGTCGCTGTTTCATCTATGCTAATGTTGCTTGGAGCGATTTGGCTGGTTTGGCCTATTTTATCCGCAGCTGCCAAAGGCGAAGGAGGTTTGCTTAATGGCCTTGGAATGCCAATTTTAGTATTGATATGGGGGCTACTAGTTCAAGATATTGGATTAACTGAACCAAGTTCAAGAACAAGAGTTGGGGCATCAGCAACCATCGCTTGGCCGGTTCTATTGATGATTTCTAGTAAGGAAATTACGAGTTTTTCTGAAATTGAAATTATTGGACCTATGTTGGTTGCAATTGCTGCAGGTGCTTGCTTTACCTATTCCAAAACCGTCCTAACTGGTGGATTGGATGTACAAAGATTTCGTTCATTGATGACTGGAGTAGGTTTTGTTGCTGCATTTTCAATATTTGTCGGAGATATCCCAGAACCGTCTTCTATTACTTGGCTTGCCAATATTGCTGTTTTGGCCATAACAGCATCCATGACTGTTTACATTTGGGTTTCTGGCGATGAACAAAAAGAGCTTAGGCGAGAATTTAGAAAACGTCTAGACAAATTAGAAACTAGAATCCTTGTTCTCAAAACGGAAAACGCTGCTGTTGATCAAGCCTCAAGTTTAGTAATGACCGCTAGAGAAGAAGGCCATGTCGACCCAGAGTTGGGTATGAAATTGTTAGATGATGCTGAGGAAGACATCAATAGATCATTGTCCTTAGCAGGTGATGTTCAAATCGTCAAAGAAGATGCTAGAAAATCAGTTGAGCAAGCCGAGGAGATTGCTCCAACTACAAAGAAAGCAAGGAAGTCCTTTGACATGGGATTAAGAGAGATTGAATTGGGTTCATTAAGAGAAGGAGAAATGTTGTTTAGGCAGGCTAAAAAACGCTCTATGGAAATCATCGAATGGTGGCAAAAAGCCGAGCAAGCAATTACTGAGGCGAGTCGACTACTAGATGGAAAAAGCGGCGAAAATATCAACCATCTGCAAGAGATGTTAGCCGACGCCAAGAAGAAACTCTCCAGCGAATCTCCAAAAAAAGCCTTTGAATACGCTTTTACTATCCCAGATCAATTATCTGCAGGAGATGATGCCCTCACACGTGCTGCCGAAGCTATCAAGGAGGCTGAGCGACAATTAGGGCAAAGCGATGGTCTTGAGACAAGTGAATTAACTGCTAGATTGGACAATGCTAGTGCTGCATTAGATGCTGGAAATGCTAGTCAAGCAATTGGCTTAGCCGATGGTATAGTTCGAAGTATAAAGGCAGAACGAGAAGCAATGGATGATACTAGGAGAGCCTTGCGACAGAAGAAAAAATTGGTTAAGCAATTTGAAAATCGTCAAGATAGTGATGAATGGCAAGCAAAATTGGATGAAATAGTCAAAGCCGCTGATGATAAGCAATGGACTCATGCTGCCACCCTCTTAGATAGAATGACCGCTGAACTTGATAAATCTGGTAAAGAGACCGAGGAAGCAAAGGAACTACTGGATTTTGTCTCTGATGAATGGAAGATCTTACGCAATCAACTGGAAGCTGCGATGATAAAACCGGATGATAAAGAGAGACTCGAGTGCGAGGCTTGTGTAGCAAAAGCAAGTGAAGCACTAGGATTGAGTAATGTAGAAGAATGCTTAGAAAATCTGTCTAAGGCTGATGACTTGATGGAAAAACTGCGCCGAAGAATATGATTAATCCACCATCTCGACCAAGACATCTCCTTGTTGTACTTGATCACCGGCTGAAAAATTAACTTTAGAGACCATCCCATCGCTTGGTGCAACAATTCTATGTTCCATCTTCATCGCTTCCATAATTAGTAACAATTGACCTGATTCAACAGATTCTCCATCTGCTACCTTCACCTCAAGTATCTTACCTGGCATTGGGGCAGTCATTCCTTCATCTGAGTCATTATTACTGGAACCTGCTTCAGATTTCTCAATACAGAAAATATGTCCATCAAAATGAATCCACCAAACATCACCAACTTTGGCTGAATGAGCAAATTTTGACGTTCCATCAGAACTTGTTACCAATATACGACCATCTGCTAAAACCTGTGCTCGGTTCTCTCCAAGCATCCAATTTTCACTATCTCTAGCAATGGTAACCTCAATCATTTCACCAGCGAACTTGAACTCATGTTGCATTATGGATACCTCCGGTTCAAGGTTTGGAACGGGCTTACAATTCCATCATTTGATTCACTCTCATGCACCTGTACCCTATGCAGGCCTGCACTTTCACTTACTGCAGCAACCATCAATGCAGCATCTAAGGATGTCTGTGAATAGTTAGGCTTCCATCCATTTGGCCAAACTCGATCAATTAGCATCGTATCGGTATTACCTGAGACAACATCACTGTTATCACACAATTCACGTAAAAATCGAATATTTGTGGTAGTACCAAGAACTACAAATTCATCTAATGCTCTTCGCATGCGCTCTAATGCTTCTGGTCTAGAAGGAGCCCATACAATCAGTTTTGCTAACATTGGATCATAATTTGGAGTAACCATATCGCCTTCTCGCACCCCAGTATCTAACCTAATTCCAGGTCCTACAGGGGGTCTAAAAATCGCTAAAGGACCAATTGCTGGCAAGAAGTTATTACTCGCATCTTCGGCGTATAAACGAACTTCAATCGAATGACCACGAATCATCAAATTTCCACAACTCATCGGCTCTCCTGCAGCAATTCTAAGTTGCTCTCTCACTAAATCAACACCGGTAACCATCTCGGTTACAGGATGTTCAACTTGGATTCTAGTATTCATTTCTAAGAAGAAAAATTCACCACTAGAGTCTAACAAGAATTCAACGGTTCCAGCCCCTACATAGTCAACTGCTTTAGCTGCCATTACAGCTGCTTGACCCATTCTTGAACGCAAATCTGAGGTCATTACCGGACATGGTGATTCTTCAAACACCTTCTGATGACGACGCTGAACACTACATTCTCGCTCACCAAGATGAATTGTTCGACCATGTTTATCTGCTAACACCTGTATCTCTACATGCTTTGAACCCGTTAGTAATCTTTCAACGTATACTCTTCCATCACCAAACGCCGCTATAGCTTCCCTACGAGCACCTTTAATCGCCTCTTCAAGGTTGGTTGGCTCCTCTACTTTTCTCATCCCCTTGCCACCACCGCCTGATGATGCTTTGAGTAGTAATGGATAGCCAACTCTGTGACTGGCTTCAACTATAGCAGAAATCATGGCAGCCTCATCTTCAGATTCGATTTCTTCACCTGGAATAACCGGTACACCCGCCGCTTTCATAGTCATTCTTGCAGTCATTTTGTCGCCCATCATCTCGATCGCTTTAGGCGATGGCCCAATCCAATTGATTCCTGCATCGATTACTGCTTTTGCAAAATCTGCACGTTCTGATAAGAATCCAAAACCAGGGTGTATCGCATCAGCGCCATGTGATGCTGCTATCGCAAGGATTTGCTCTTGGTTGAGGTATGTTTCAGCTATTGTTTCGCCTTCAAGTGGAATGGCTACTGTCGCTAATTCAGTAAACATAGAGCCTGCATCATTATGTGCATATATCGCAATTGACTCTAAACCAGCCTCTGTACAGGCTCTAAGAATCCTACAGGCTATCTCACCACGATTGGCAACTAGCACTGTGTTTATCATTAAATCACCGTTCAAGATTTCCAGTTAGCATCACGCTTTTCTAAAAATGAAGAAAGCCCTTCCTGTCCTTCTTTTGAACCACGCATTCTGCTGGTGAAGTCCAATGTGTATTCACGCAATTCCTCATCTGTACCAACCCATCTATCAAAGTCCAGTGTCAACTCTTTTGCCAAGGTAACTGCACAAGGCCCAGTAGTCATAACTTCAGATACAAGTTTGTCAACTGCTTCATCCATAGCCTCCTTTGATTCTACAACTTGTTCTATGAAACCGGTTCGCAATGCTTCCTCAGCATCGATTCTACTGGCTTGCATGGCCAATCTTCGGAAACAAGCAGAGCCTAAACGACGGTAAACGTAAGGTCCAATAACTGCTGGAAGAATACCTAATTTGCCTTCAGAGAGTGCTATTTTTACATTTTCTGAAGCGATTACATGATCAAGGCAGGCTATCAGTCCAGCTCCACCACCAAGTGCAACTCCAGTTATTGAGCCAATAGTAAAGCAAGGATGAGACCATAGGCCGTTGAAGAGTCTATCCAATCTCTCAGAATCTCTTCGATTTTCTTCTGGCGTATTAGCTCCTGCATCACGCATCATGTTGATATCGGCTCCAGCGCAAAAATGCTTGCCGGAACCACTCAAAACAATCACACGTAGATATGGAGAGCCAGATTCATCGGTTAATTCACCAGTGTTTCCTACACTTCGCAATGCAGTCCATTCAAACAACTCGCATAATTCGGTAATCATTTGTACATTCATTGCATTGTATTTGTCTGCTCGATTCAAAGTCATATAACAAATTGGTCCATCAATTGTTACTGATACCAGTTCTGTGCTAGGTAAAGATTCCATTTTCTCCATAAATAAAACTCCAATTGTAAATTTAAATTTTCAATTGAGAAATCACATCCTAAATACGCCAAATCTATCATCTGGCAATGGTGCATTTCTCGCTGCGGCCAAACATAACCCAAGTACATCACGGGTATCTCTTGGATCGATTATTCC
>DUKP01000105.1:0-1244 GCA_013329295.1 Candidatus Poseidoniaceae archaeon | reverse complement strand
TCAAGAATAGGTTTTCTAAATTGTTCTAATTCGCCACCTTCCATTGGTGGAAGGCCTTCCCTAGCACGCTGGTCTTGCTTGACTGTAGTTAGAACATCTGCTGCTTGAGGGCCGCCCATGACAGAAATCCGGCTATTTGGCCACATAAACAAGAATCGTGGGTCGTATGCTCTACCGCACATTCCGTAATTACCGGCACCATGTGAACCGCCAATAATTACAGTGAACTTAGGTACGTTAACACATGATACTGCAGTAACCAACTTAGCACCATCTTTGGCAATACCTCCGGCCTCGTATGCTTTACCAACCATAAACCCAGTAATATTTTGTAAAAATACCAAAGGAATGCCACGCTGACCACACAATTCAACGAAATGAGCGCCCTTCATAGATGATTCAGAAAACAAAATCCCATTGTTGGCAACAATACCAACCTTATGGCCATGAATGTGAGCAAAACCACAAATTAGCGTAGTACCATATCTTGCTTTGAATTCATGGAATCTTGAACCATCAACAATTCTAGCGATGATTTCCTTGATATCAACAGGAGTACGGTTATCTACAGGAATTAAACCAAGCAAGTCTTCAACATCATGAGCTGGCTCTTCTGGCACCTCTCCTGCTGCAGGAGCTAATTCTCTTGGACCCAAATTCTCAACTATATTCCTAACCAACCTAAGTGCTTCTGCTTCATCTTCGGCAAAGTGATCTGCAACTCCTGATTGAGCAGTATGCACATCTGCTCCCCCTAATTCTTCAGCAGTAACTACCTCTCCCGTTGCTGCTTTGACAAGTGGTGGCCCTGCAAGAAATATTGTCCCATTGCCTTTGACAATAATTGATTCATCTGACATTGCTGGAACATAAGCGCCTCCTGCAGTACATGAACCCAATACAGCGGCGATTTGAGCGATTCCATCTCCGGACATTCTTGCTTGGTTTCTAAAAATTCGTCCAAAATGCGTTATGTCAGGAAATACTTCATCCTGCATTGGTAAGAATGCACCGCCTGAATCGACTAAATAGATACATGGAAGATGGTTTTCATGGGCAACTGTTTGAGCACGAATATGCTTCTTTACCGTCATTGGATAATATGAACCACCTTTGACTGTTGCATCATTGGCAACAAATAGACACTCTCTTCCGTGTACCATTCCAACACCAGTGACTATTCCAGCACTGTGTGCTCTGCCATCATACAAGCCAAAAGCGGCAAGAGGTGAGAGTTCGAGAAA
>DUKP01000066.1:1854-6566 GCA_013329295.1 Candidatus Poseidoniaceae archaeon | reverse complement strand
AGAAAGGCTGAGAAGGCTCTTGTTACACTAGAAGAAGACGTGCTCTATTTGCGTAGAAGCATTGCAATGTTACACCGTTTGTTGAAAGAAAAGAAAATCGATAGAATCGAGGCAGAAAATATTCTAATCGGTCTAAGGAAGGCTACTTCCAATGCAGAAATTGGTGATGTTGGTCAAGCGGCTACTGAAATTGAATTCTTAGTTGACGATTTGATTGGCGGTAATACTTCAACACTCAACCCATTCTTTTTCCGCCATTTTTGGCTTGGAGTAGATACTCGTTGGCCTGCTGGAGGTGATTCTGGAGTATTGCTTGTTAGATTGATCAATGACGGGCCAATTGCCATGCCGGCAATGCGCTTGTCTCCACCAGTTCCAGAAGGTTGGAGTTCAATTCCTTCTTCAGTTGACCTGCCAATTATTGCTCCAGGCGGCAATCTGCCACTAAGATTTGATATCAAGTCTGAAGGCAGATATGGTGCTGACGAAATCCCATTGTCCCGAAAGTTGGCTGTTTCAACAGGCTATGAAATGCGCTCTGGTGAAATAATGGTTACAATTAGAGCACAGAATCGCTCTATGGAGCCGCTTTCAGATGTTATACTCTCGCCGTGGTTGCCTCCGGGTTATACTACGGCAAAAGTTCCGTTTGTGGAACGTTTATCCCCCGATGAGGTAGCGGTAATTAGAATGCCGCTGACCATCGACATGGGCACAGGAGGTAGTTCCTGAGCCCAAATCATATTCCACCCGTAAAGCGGGAGGACGAGAAAAAAACAAAAAGGTGAAAAAAATGAAAAGAAAAGAAATAACGAACGAAGAAAGCAATACCCTTGCTGCAATGGGTATCGGTGCGATGATTGTATTTATCGCATTGATTCTTGTTGCGGCAGTGGCATCAGCGGTCATTATACAGACCGCTGAAAAGTTGCAGCAGAATGCACAGACCACAGGTGACCAAACCCAACAACAGATGGCAAGTAAGATTACGCCGTTGAGTGTTGTTGTGCAAATAGAAGCAGGTGTTGCACCTAATGCTGCAGCCACTGAAGATGTACTTAGAGTGACATTTGAACTTGCTCCTGGCTCCGAAAATGTAGACCCAGCAAATGCAGTTTGGAACGTAGTCTGTGAATTAGGCGTTGATGCTGGTGATTTAACTGGTTTTGGAAGAGTAAGCACCCACACGCCAGAGCAAATTGCTGCTAACTTACTATACCCTGGTGAAATCTATGAGGTTTCAATAACACTCGGGGCAGCAACTCCTGGTTGCGATATGGAATTGAATACTGCTCATTACCTAATGTTCCAAGCCGGAAATGCAGGATTCACATATGAAGTAATGAACTATGGTGGTTCAAATTCAGTTGGGACGGTGATAATTTGAAGTCAAACAAAGAAACCCAAAACAATGACAACTGGGCTGCAATTGGTATTGGTGCAATGATTGTATTCATTTCGCTAATTTTGGTCGCAGCGGTTGCTTCTGCGGTTATAGTTCAAACTGCTGAAAAACTTCAGCAGAATGCTCAAAGAACCGGTGAAGATACTTCTGATGAACTGTCAGGTAAAATCACAATTCAATCAGGATATATCCAAAATGGTGGCGAGTATGTGCTTTATGTTAGACTAGGTGCAGGTAGCGATACAATTCAAACCGTAGATATATCATACCAATTGTATTGTAATGCCGGAGCAGGATATGAATTTTCCCCACTGGATAATACAATGGTTCAATTACAATCTGATGCAAATTTTGCAGGTGGCGAAGATGAACTATTAGTTGCGGATCCATACAAGATTATGATTACGCCTGTTGAATGTACAGCTGCAGCAGTTAGTGCTGCTGATGGTAGAGTCGCACTTTATCTGCATGTAGAAGACGGCGGAACCACATACGAAATGTTACAATTTAATGTCGACGATGATGGAACCCCAATTATCTGATGTTGCTTGCTGTTGAGAATTAATTTCTCGACGGCAAGGAGGTGTACTAATGGCTTGGCCATTTAGTAATAACACAGGTAATATTCGAGATGCAGATGCCGAACTAAGTGAAGAGCGACTCAAAATATTGTCAAACGTGGCAATTGAACAGGTCCCACTTCCTGAAGAGGGAGAACTTAGTGAAGAAGATGCATGGACGATTTCACCAGGTCCGACGAGGGCTAAGATGAACAGCATCGGTAGTGTACCGACAGTGGCACAAACACTGGCGCCATCACAACCCGCTCAAGTCAATGCTCAAGTCGACACATCTGGATTGGAGCGATTGATCAGCAGCCGTCTCGACATGGTCGAGGATGTACTAGGATTGGTCGAAAAACGCCTTGAAGAAAGCATGACATTTAGTCCTGAAGGACAAAAGGTTGATGCTGAAGGCAATCCAATCGTTCATGATGATTCTGAGGAAGCAGAAATCGGAGCAGGAGATACGATTATCACCGCAAGTGGTGAAGTTATTCCTGCTGCGGGAGTTAACCGCTTGATGGCAGAAGATGAGGCGCCATTGGTTGAGTTGTATGAAGCCCAAGCTTTAGCAGCCAACCCATTCCTTGTCGCACCTTCTTCAGGCCCAACAACTGAAGCAAACAAAGTTGGAGCACCGACTGTTGCTGCTCTATTACTTGACAATATGTCGGGTATGGCTGCAGTAAATTTTGTTCAGAAGGCGATTAATTCAGGCATGCTAAATCAAGATGAAGGCAATTCAGTATTGGCGATTGTTCAACTTGCAACGCCAGGCGAAGCCGAAGAGGCATTAGAAGACCATCTTCCGCATAGAGAATTGCTAACATTTTCAGCATTGGTAACATCTTGGAGACAAGTAAAGCAACTTAGAGGAGAAGAATGAAATGGGAGCATCGGTCGGTATTGGTGGCCTGATTGTTGGCACTTCGATGTTGGTAGTATTAGCGTTAGCCGTTAATGCTGTTGATCTTCGATTAGAGTCATCATTAGAAACCATTGAATCGGCCAATGAACTATCACCAACCTTCACTATAGATAATGCAGATATCGCTTTAGGAGCAGTTACTGCATTACAATTAGATGATCCAGGAACTGGATATGTAAATGGAACGTTAAGCGCCACAGGCGGCGGTGGTTCTGGATTTTCTGGAACTTTTACAGTCAACAACAGCGGAGCAATAATCTCATGGTCAATCACCAACCATGGAGATTACTCGTCCGACCCAACTATTGTTATTGACGGTCCGCAACCTGGTGGCGTAAACGGCTCATTTTCGGTTGTTGCAAGAACTACAGTTGTTGATGTAACCATCACTAATACTGGTTCTGTTATTGTCCCAGTGAACGAAGTATGGATGTTCCTTGATGGAGAAAATGCCCGAAATTTGGCAAAGTTAGCGCCTATAACAGACTCCGAGACTTTTTTTCCCGGCGATACAGTTGAAGTTATATGGCGCGGGCATGCAAATAATGTATTTGAAGTAGCAGCGCTTTCTTGTAATGGATTTAACACCGCAAGAGTACTTGTATGAGGTATTATTATGGCAGACGGAGGAGCATCTACATTCATTTTCTTGACAACCGCTCTATTAGTATCAGGTGCAGTTTCAGCAGTACTAATTAGTCAATATGGAGACATAACTTCAGCCATGGAGGCTGAACGTCGAGAAAACGAAGCGGATGCTAAAACTTCATTCGAATTTGCTGGCGATTTAGCTAATGTGGCGTATGATAATGATCCTATCAACCCAACTGAGACAATCACCTTTTACTTACAGAATACTGGGGAATATGTCATCGATGAAGGTTCATTATTTGTTCAATTAAATGGTTCTGTAATTGCAGATGCAAATGTTTCCACAACTGTTCTTCCTACTGGAGGCGCATGGGGTAATACAAATTTACTCGAGGTTGAAATATCAGGCGCATGGGGCTTTGCGGACAATACTGACATCAATCTTACAGTTTTGGTACAATCTGTTCTTGTTAGCGGATACCAAGGAGAAGATGTAGAATCTACGGTGGTGAGATTAAATGAATTATGATGATCCATTGAATTTCCCCCATAAGCCGGTTGAAGACGGTTTTGCCTTTGATGTAGAAACAGATTCACTCGCCGATACGATGGGACTTAGATTGCCTAATCGCTCACTATACGTCTTACAGGGTGTAGTCGGTGCAGGAAAATCACTAATATCTCAAAGATTAGTTCACGGAATGCTTGACAACGGCGTGAAAGTTTTAGTTGTAACAACAGAATTGACCACTCGAGGCTGGATAGAACAGATGGAATCGATTGGTTACGGCATTACAGATGCGTTGCGTGAAGGCCGTTTGATGGTTTTCTCGCGGTTCGGTACAGTTGCAGAAGCCAGAGCAGAAGTTGGTCTTGAAGAGGTATTGAACAGCGAAGCTGTTGGCGAGGCTGATGTTGTCATACTTGATTCAGCAAGTGCCTTGATGCCTGACAACCTTGACGATAAACAGCGTTTTGATTTAATGCAGAAATTGAGAAAAATTACCGCTGAAGGGCGTTCAGTAATGTTATGTGTTGACCCTGATGAAATGGATCACAAATTGTTGCATAATATGAGGGCTTCTTCAGAAGTAGTACTCGACCTTTCCACAGCATTAATCGGTGGCGATTTGAAAAGAAATATTGTTGTAACTAGATTCCTAAGAGCAGCAGGTCCAGTTCAAACAAGCGTTGGTTGGCGTGTTGAGCCAAGTATGGGCTTCAT
>DUKP01000066.1:0-1443 GCA_013329295.1 Candidatus Poseidoniaceae archaeon | reverse complement strand
GGCGTCATGGCGGCCTATCCGCATGTTGCAGATTGGATTCGAGATTTCGAATCTCGTTATGGTTCACGCCCTATTTACTACGGTCCTTTGGATAGAGATGCCAAGAAGACGAGACCTTACAATTTGATTTACTTGGCTAAAGAGCCAATTTTTATTCACATTTATGAACCACCAGAAGATGATGAAGGTAATGGAGGTCAAATCCTATGGTTTGGTCTTGAACCGCAACTTTCTGAAGAAGAAGAAAATATGCGTCGAGAATTAGTTGAAACATTGTTACAAGAAGCACCAACTGCTCCGACTTTTACCACTGATGGCGAATTTGAAAATATTTTGACTCAAATGATAGAGCGCTATTCCGTTCTTGAAAGCGAAGTTGGTGTCACCCCAAGGCGACAAGGTCGTTTATGGGAAATGGTTGGTATGGATGACAAGCGTGTTGTAGTTGATACAGAACAAAGAGAGCGTCTAAAATATATTATTATTCGAGATTTAATTAAGAATGGACCACTAGAGCCACTACTTTCTGATGAGATGCTGGAAGATATTCACTCCGTAGGATTGAAGCATATCCATATGGATCACAAAGTATTCGGGATGGTGACCTCTAATATTAGATTTAGAGAACGTGAGATGTTATCTCGCTATCTAAGGGCCATGTCAGAACGTATTGGCCGTCCAGTTTCTGACAACAAACCAATTATTGACGGTGCGTTGCTTGACGGTTCACGTATCAATATCATATTCTCTGATGACGTATCTATGCTAGGTCCGTCATTCACAATCCGTAAATTCGCTGAAGAAACAATTTCAATTATCCAACTAATCAAATGGGGTACAATTTCCTCGCAAGTAGCTGCATATATCTGGATTTGTCTTGAGTACGGTATGTCTGTTTTGGTATCTGGTGAAACAGCATCAGGTAAAACGACAACACTTAACGCGATTCTACCATTTATTGACCACAATGTCAAAATCTATTCCGCTGAAGATACTCCTGAGGTAAAGGTCAGGCACAAGATTTGGCAGAGATTAGTCACACGTGATTCCAAGAATGAAGAATCAAGAGTTGAGATGTTCGATTTGCTGAAGGCTGCACTACGAAGTCGTCCAAGATACATCATCATCGGTGAAATTCGTGGAGTAGAGGGTGCGACAGCTTTCCAAGCGATGCAGACTGGCCACCCGGTTATCGCGACTTTCCACGCATCATCAATCGTTAAGATGATTCAGAGATTCACTGGTGACCCAATCAATGTTCCAATTCGTTTCTTTGACAACTTGAACTTCGCTATTTTCCAAGAAGTTGTTGAAGCGCCTGGTGGAGGTATTGCTCGACGTGTAACCGGTATCGATGAGGTAATTGGCTACAATAAGCACAGTGACGGTGTTCTAACTCGTGGTATGTTCGAGTGGGATCCTGTCAAAGACAAACACTATTTC
>DUKP01000202.1 GCA_013329295.1 Candidatus Poseidoniaceae archaeon | reverse complement strand
AGACTTGAGCGGTCTTTACCAAACCTTGCTTCGGGTAGAAAAAGCCCTACCCATTCTACTAATCTTGCTTCCATAGTTAGGAAAGTTGAGCGCATCTCATCACTCGCCTTTAGTAGATGCTCGAGCCTTCGATCGGGGTCACCTGCAGCCATAGCAACTCCTTGCCTTGTCATTTCAATCGCTGCTTTATCGGCTGCTTCAAGTGCCTCGTTAGACGGTAGAGGCCAATCAGCTTGTGGTAATTTTTCATCACCGTGAATCAGGGGTTTTGCATCAGGAAACCGCTCATGTAACAGCATTGCTTCTTGTGTTAAGCCACCATTTGCGATGCAGTGTAGCCTTTCAATCAGTGCTCTTTGGTCGAAAAACCCGTCCCAAATTGCTTGGTCATGGATGAACCCTTCATCATCGGCAACTGCTGCTGCCTGCCAATCATACCATAGCCACATAGTTGAAGGCAAAACGGTCGAGGTTTTCACGCTTACCACCAATTGCCGCTTCGTTATGAGAATACTCGCAAGAATAATTTAGATTAATACAGCAATATATATCAACTAGTGAACCAAAGAAAATCTATGTTCTGCCCTAGATGTGGTTCTTTAGCGACCCCTGATCCAAGTGGCACCATTGTCTGCCCAAATTACAAATGTGGATATGTAGGACCTGCAAATTTATTTATCAAAGATGAATTTGGTAATGACATAGATATTTCGAAAATACGTACTCAAACAAAACCTGAAATTAGAGACTATACTCCAATCAAAGATACTGATAGAATTCAAGGAGTATTGACTAAGGGCGCCTACACATGCCCTAGGTGCGCTTGTACTGAAGTGTACTCTGATGTTAATTCTAATCTGGAATTTGGAGAGACTGCAGCAAAAATGCTAACCTGTAAGGAATGTGGTCACGGATGGCGAGAATTTTGATTAGTTACAGAGATATTGGAAAGACGGATGAAAATCATGGTTTTTTGCATAATTTAATGTAATGGAAGCAATTGGTCTACTCATGTTTTGTCCCGGCTGTGGAGAAATGGCCATCATTCGTGAAGGTGATGGGAAAAGTGTGTATCCAAGAATTGAATCATCAATAAATCCATTTCGTGAGGATTATGAAAATGATAAACCAAATATGGATGATTATAATCCCGAAGACCTTTCTAGAAAAATTCCTAGAGAAGATGAGATTACCTTAGTAGATTCTCCTGTCTCCGGAGGGACTTCGTTAAGGCCGAAAAAGACTGATTACCAAATAGATTATGATGATTGGTTGGCACTTGACGAGCTTGTACCAAGATTTAAGAATGTGGATATGGGAGAAGAAATCGAAAAAAAAGGTGTGAAATATTCAACATGTATGAACCCTTATTGCAACTACAACGGTCCTGCAGCAAAAGTCAAGAAAGATGGAAAGGAAATCGATTTCGATGACCTAACATCAAAAGACGAAGTAAAAACTCGAGATTATGAAGTCATCAAAGATTCAGACAAGATGCAAGGAATCCTGACAAAAGACACCTACATGTGCTCTAAAAGACTCAAGAATGGAAAGTCTTGCGATTCTACGGAGGTGTATGCCTACCTTGAGCAAACCCGTTCATCTGATGAACCTGAAACCAGAATGTTGACTTGCAAAGCATGCGGTCACGGATGGCGAGAGTACTAATCAAATGTCGCCTTCAACTCTTGGAGCAAGGAAGTACTTGACTTCGACAGCACCATCATGGAATGCAAAATTGATTGCTAATGGATAGTTTTCTCCAAAGCCAATCTCAAGAGTTTCAACTCTGCCGATTACCTTGTTCAATGGTTGTAGGTAACCCAAAGAATATTGGCTATGAGCAGGATTATCATACTCGAATAGTTGTAAGTCATCTTTATGGAAATTAACTTGGATGTTACTGTTGGTACCACTAGCACTAACTGTGAAATGATCTCCGCTAATTGCTAGAGTCATCATGTCGCCTCCAAGCGCTGCAGCTTTGAGAATTCTAATGAAATCATTTCCACTCAAATGGACTTTACATTTTGGGTCAAGAGGTGGTAGTGCAGGGACGGTAATTGTTGATGGGTCAATAGTTCTCAATTCACCTTCAACATTGCCCAACTTAGCATTTAGCATTCCAGTTCCTTCATCTGCTTTTAGATTCAACATTTCTTCTGGAGTACCTAGGCTGACTAAGTTTCTAACTACATCAATCTCAAAAGCAATAGATGTCTCATCTAACTCCCATGTATCAAATGCTGCAGAATCAATATCCATCTGAATCATTGCAACATGGGAATGGTCGACTACACGAATGTGAAGACTGTTTTCTTTAAAATCAAACTTAGCGTCTTCAACAACGGCTTTCAACGTATCCAAAATTTTGCTCATCAGGTCTAATCGGGCTGTGACGTTCAACATGAGATAGCACCCCTCTCTAATCTCACATGCACTTTCGACGGCTTATGAACTTACCATTGCAAAATATTTCAAAAGAAGCATTAAGAAGACTTCACAACTCTATGAAAATAGTTGAATCTAATGTTTTCTAAATAGTAAAATGGAAAGATTATAAGACCTCAATCTTAGTATTATTCATGGACTATCTTAAAGGATTGAACGTAATTATATTGAGCCTGCTATTGATTTTGACCGGTTGCTTCGGTATGTTGAGTGATGACGAAGAAGATTCTGTCGAAGCCCAAAATCCGGACGACACCACAACTGTAACTGCTACACTTACTGCCCAAGACATTGCTGATGCGATGATTCTGGCCAGTAATTCACCACCTAAAATAAGTGTCAAGAACTTTGAATTTCCAGATGAGGATTTAGAACCTCTTGTCCAAAATAATTGGCTTCTTTCAGGAATATTCAATTGTTTCGAGGACCCTGAGGACTTCATAGATGAAGATGGAGATCACATTGGATATACAGTGGAGGAGCAAAGAGCTTCTCTCGCTGAGGGTTTAGATGAAGGAGAGGTCGTACACTTGGCAAACTTGGTTGAAATGGGCGACTGCGTATTGTATTTTGAATTCGTATCAGTCGACCCAGATGGAGATGCTATGACCAAAGGAATCGATACTGATTTAGATGGAATTATTGATATTCCCATCTCACCAAATCAGGGTACAGTTTTAGCCGGAATGGATAATTCAACAGTAAAAGATACCTTTAACCTACTTTCGAGTGAAACATGTGATGCAATTGATGTAGCATTTATTGCTGTTGATGAGCATGGTGCATCTACTGCTGAATTCATGCACTTCTTAGGATTTGATTCCTGTGACGAAGAAGATTATGACTCGGGTGGCCTAGATATCTATTCATTTAGTGCCACAGATGGACCTGGTGCAAACGGTGAAGCAATTGTAACCATGGATTCTGGTTCCGACCTAGATTGGTCTCATACTACCATCATAGCAAGCGTTGACGGTGCTGCATCGGAATCTATTGTCCAATGTGCTGAGGGTGAATATGAAAACTGCTGGTCATCCTCAGACAGTGAAACTGATTACTGGAACGTTGGTGAAGCAATTTTAATTGATACAAGTTGTGCTAGCTTATGCACAGTTACCATTTCAATATTGAATAGTTTTGAGGGTGTAACCCTTGATACAGTAATGGTTGACGTAGAGTGATAGACCAAACAGCCCTTGAATTCTTAACTAAGGGTTTTTTGGAGCATCCATGGGCGCAAGCGTTGAGCCTTTGTTGAAGGATGATGGCGAGCCATACAAGGCTGCAGTACTGATTCCAACTATCAACAATGCAGACGAATTAGAAATCGTCTTAGGGAGATTATCAAAGCAGACATATCCACATTTTGAAATCGTCATTGCTGATTCAAAATCGAAAGACCACACCAAAGAAGTGTGTGAGAAATTTGGTGCAACATGGCTTGATGATTCCTCAAATAATCGTGCTGATGCCTGTAATTTCGCACTACGACAAATGGATCATGACTTGGTATTGTTTACTGATGATGATACAATTCCACCGCTTGATTGGGTAGAGAAACTGATTCGCTGGTTCAAGGACCCTGAAGTCGGAGCGGTTGGAGGACCTAACTTTGCACCTGATTCAGATTCGTTTGGAGCTAAGTGCGCAGATGTTGCATTCTGTACTAAATTTATGACTGCAGGAACGAGATATGGTGCTCAACCAAAAGGTAATTTAGTCCCAATTAGCCACAACCCTGGAGTCAATTGTGCTCACAGAATGGCCAACCTTAGAGAAGTTGATTTCTTCGAAGAAGGCTGCATTGGTGCAGAGGATGTTGTACTTGATGCTAAGATTCAACGTAAAGGGCACAAATTATTCATCGACCCTTCAAATGTTATGCCACACCGTAGACGAGTGCCATTCAAACCATACATGAAACAAATGCGTAATTACGGCTATACTAGAATGGTGGCAAACAAAAGATGGCCAGAAATTTCTCGCTGGTCTCATACTGCAATTGGTTTCTTCCCTCCGCTAGTCATTTTCTCAGTAATTGCGGTAATTTATGGAATGTTATCTGGTGGTGCTGCTGATGAATATTGGCTAACTCTATCTGGAGAGTGGACAATACCCCGTATCGCATTTCATGGCATAGGCGGACTAATGTTGTTCTATATTGCATTATGTTGGCTTGGCGCAGCAATTGGAACTTCACCACATCGAAACATTGGTACTGTTTTCTTAGCCCCTCTGTTCGTTTTCCTTGCCCAGTGGGCTTATGGTCAAGGTGTAATCAAAGCCTGGCGGGAGATTCGTAAAACCGGTGGTAAAGCCGGTGTTGGACATCAAATTGATGACCGAACCCGTACTGTGTAAAGACAATCAAAAACATCATTTTTGATGCTAAATCAGCCGTAACTGCTTAGTTAGATGAAAGTAGCCGAGTCATCATGAGTGGACTTTCCTTCATTGAAAGACTGTCTGCTTTAGATAAACCTGATGAGGCTAATGATACAGAGCAAATTTGGATGATTATTCGTACTTTCCTCGGTATAGTGAGAGTGTTAATCTTCGTTTCAATCATCTTAATTGCTGAAATGTTAGAAGAGATCTTCATCGGCAACCTTAGCCTTGCTGTATGGTCTCTTATAGTTGGAATTCCGCTGTTTATTCTATTATCGACAATAATAATTCTTGGCAACAAAAAGTTCCTTGCAGAAAAATCTAAGCCTGAAAAGACTGCTGTTTTACGCCCTATCCTCAAACGAGTATAATCATCAAACCGCCATATCACCGGTTTGAATGGTCCATTGGCTGGCATAAACTCCACCGGCTGCGACTAAATCATCGTGTTTACCACGCTCGACAACTGCACCATCGACCATTGATAATATTTCATCAGCGTTTCTAATCGTGCTCAATCGGTGTGCAACTGCAATAGTGGCTCTATCTTTTCCACTGGCGATTAAATTCTCTTGAATGCGTCGTTCTGTCTCCGCATCCAACGCGCTTGATGCTTCATCTAAAATCAACAGTGAAGGCTGTTTTAACAAGGCTCTGGCAAGGGATACTCTTGCTCTTTGCCCACCGGACAACATTGCTCCGCGGTCACCAACCATTGTCTCCAAGCCTTCTTCTAACTCTTGAATGAACTCCGC
>DUKP01000178.1:5602-29254 GCA_013329295.1 Candidatus Poseidoniaceae archaeon | reverse complement strand
TACGGTATCATTCAATAGGCGATACAATGACACAGAAAATTATTGTTGACAGCTGCGGCTGGGTTGCAATAATTGATTCAGGTATCAATTTCGAATCAGAGTTAGAACGCATGTTTGGTAATTATGAATTGATTCTTCTAGATAGCGTTTTGATTGAACTTGAAGCTCTAGAAATTGAAAGACCAAGAAGAAAGTCATTGTTACTTGAACTGCTAAAACAAAAATCTGTTTCTATGGATTCATTTGAAAATTCTCATACTGATGACTATATTTTCGAATTATCAATACAACATAGTTACGCTGTTTTGACTATCGATAAGGCATTGAAAAAGCGATTATATCAATCAGGTCGCTCAGTTGTTGAAGTGGCAAAAAATAATCATTTAAGACTTATTGAAGGTCTATAGAACGATTAAGGTAAAGTAAACAGATCGTCATCTCCATGACCATCTAGTAGTTTCAGTTTGATACCTGCATCAATCCAAGCATGAGCATAATTTATGGCACCAAAAGCCCTGACATAGTCGCCATTTTCCATGAAATAGTTAGCATCGCTGGAATAATCGTCAGCCATTCTAATTAATACTGCAAGCATTTCTGCTTCCTTAGAACCTTCTGGATGTATTGCAGTAGCCTTTTCTCTTGCTTCTTTGGTTAGATTAAGGTAATGTAGTAACTTTTCTTTAGAGATTGTATCTTCAATTGTCACTCTCCACCCTCCTTTTGTCTTTTTAGTAATCTCTTGACATCCTCTTGTCTACCAAGAGCCTGGTATAATTCTACAGCTAGTGATAATCTACCCTCGTCTTCTGCTTGTCTAGCACGATCAAACATTACTTTCCTTTCATCCCAGTTTCTAGCCAATGCAGCCTCAGCAGCGGCTTGGAAACGACTTTCTCTTTCTGAATTAGCCAAGTGAGGTGCTTTCCACATTCTAAGTAATCCATTTCTCGTTGCTGTAACCATACTATCAGCAGTAACTTTCTGTAATAAATCTCCTAAATTCATATTTTGTCCCAAAGTAGTATCATTCTCATTATTTAGACCTGATAAATGATACAGTAATCCTTCTATTCCCAAGACCCACCAACCATCACCGCATCTTATTCCTTCCATGGGTTCCAATGAATCAGACTGTAACTTTTCAATATGATCCCAGCCAAATGGATGAGGCACTCCTTCCCAGATTTCCCCTGAACTGGTTTGTAAAAGTAATCTACCTTGGTCAAGTCTTGATACCCAACTCCAAATCCTATCTTCAACACAACGTTTTGAATAATTATTGCCAAGTCTTCCGCACCATAGTTTACCTTCATCGGATTGCCACAAAATATGTTCTCTATCCAGCCAACCTACTAATCTCCTAACTTTACCTGTTTCAAATCTCTTTATGCCAACTCCTTCATGTGAAAATAGATGCATTTGACCTTCTTTACCAGATAAAATCCATCCACCACCTGGACGAGATAATACATCTGTAAAACCACCATATGTAGATCTTCCATCATGTAACATACTACCATCAGTAGTTGAAATTACATAAAATCCATGAGCAGCAAGAGCAGCTAGAACTCCATTATGATAATTTATTGAATGAACTTTGAATGGCGTTTTTACTGTCCATCTAATACGTCCATCTGATTCAATTAGTACTAATTCCAAACCATTACTAACTACAATACCTCCCTCAACGGCAGCTATTGCTGAGATTCTTGCTGCGGCTTGCCATGACCAAGATATGCTCCAAGACATTATTCATCACCTCCTATTATTCCCCAAGCAATAAGTTGGGCTTTTGCTGATTGAGTTAATTCGTAATATCTACTTCGACCCTTCATCCTAGCATTTAGAATTCCTGACTTTAGTAGCTTGTTGCTGATTTGTGACAACCTTGGCCGCTTTATCCCCAAATGTTCTAAGATTTCTTTATCACTAGGTGAGTATTTTCTTACTTTTGCTATTGAAAGAACATATGATTCACTAGAATTAAGTGAAGATAATACAGTTGGATTTAGTGGGTAATCTATTTTTTCACCAAATCGCTTTTCTGAAAGATTAAGTAAAGAATCTAAGAAATCGTCACCTGGTTGTATTTTTTGTTGCGATGTTTGAGAAACCAAATTGGCCAATAATGCCATTATTTTCTGTATAGCTAAAGAATCTTCTTGACTATCTGCAATGTTGCTAATTTCATCTACAGTAGGAGTATTAAATTCCTCTAATTCATCTCCATCATCTTCCAATCCAATTTCATCATAAATCAATTCTGCAGAGTTATGTTCCTCGAACTCAATCTTTTCTTCCGCTTCAATCATTTCCTTGGAAATCCAAAGTTCAGTACCATCGTTATTGTGTTGGTTAACCATTTCCTCAGGTTCATTTTTCTCCATTTCATCAAAATCTCTAGTTCTACCAAGTAACCCACCAAATGCTCCTGCATCTATCTTAGGTCTCGGCTTAGAATCTGCAATGATTATCTCTTCTGTATCTGGATTTGCAGAATATGCTAAATCTTCAACCGGTTTATCAGATTGTTGTGATTCTGATAAACCATCTAAATCCAAATCAAAATCAAATAAGTTTGTTGGAGCCTCAAACATGGAAGATTTACTTTCACTATCCCTCTCATTCCATGGCATTGATGCATCAATAATTTCTGAATCATTAACTTCTACTAGATTCTTATCGTTTTGTAAAACTGGTTCTTGAACTTGAATTTCTACAGCATCATTTTGATTAATCTGTGGCTCATATTGCTGATTAGAACTAGAATCATTCATTCTATAATTATCGATAGCATCTCGCATAAACTTAACAACTTCTAATGGCAAACCTCCAGTCTTGCTGTGAATTGCTCGAGCATTCTCAAAATCTAAAGAGAATTCTTGATCACTAACCGAAGATATTCGCTTTTCAACCAAAGCTTGTACCTCATCAATTGATAAGATGGGTAATGTCTCAACATTGTCAAAACTATGTAATACACTTTCTGGAATATTCATCCTTTGCTTTGATTCTACTACGACCACAATTACTGCTTGAAGCCGCTCCAATGCTGGTAAAACCTCCCTCAATGCAACATATAGCACACTATCCTCTACATTAGGAGTATCGATGACAATTAATGGCAAACTTCCACTAAATGTATGAGAAAAATCGACCATCTTCTTGACCAACTCTACAGTATTTGTTGGAAAATCATATCCTACTAATTCAGAATACATTCTCTGCAGTATACTTTCATGAGGATTAGAGGCTGATATATGGTCGATATGGACTGAAACTGGGGCTTCAAGTGCCGAACAGCGTAGTAAAGATGTTCTTCCACTCCCTAAATCACCAGCCATTAGTATCCTTCTAGTAGATCTAAATTTGATATGTTGTGCAAGTCTCCTTCTAATATCTAGCCTGCCAACATACAAATCAGATTTGCTTCCTTCTAATGGTATTGCAGAAAATGGATTAGAAGTTAAGTTCGGTAAATCAAAGCCAAGCCCATCTACACGCATATCACAGCATCGAGCAATTAGGTATTTGATATTTCACCAAGTTCAAGATCATTATGACGCGTTATTTAGTGTTAATCGAAATATTCGAATCGTTTTAATCACTGAAATAACGTATAATTAACGCATAATTAACGCGTTAGTAAAAGCGTTAAACCCGTTAATTTGCTAAAGATGTCAACCCATGACTTATTTGCCAACTCCTCATGCCTATGCATGGTGAGAGGGTGCCTGTAGAGAATAGTCGTTTGAGTGGATTCTTCAAATTGTCAGTAGATGATAGAAGAAAATTAGTTCAGAAATTATCTGGCATTTCAGATGAACAAGTTGAGGCTTTAGCTAACAATGGAGAATTATCTGATGAAGCTGCTGATAGGATGATTGAAAATGTAATTGGCACAATGTCATTACCTGTTGGCATTGCTACAAACTTTGTAATCGATGGGAAGCATTACTTAATTCCATTTTGTTTAGAAGAATCTAGTGTCGTTGCAGCTGCATCTAATATGGCAAAAAGATGCCTACAAAACGGCGGATTCCATACTCAAAATGATGCCCCATTGATGATTGGCCAAATACAAATCCTAGATGCACCTGACATACAAGAGGCGATGAAAAACCTAAACCAGTCTAAAGATGAGATAATTGCTTTGTGCAATAGTTTACCATCTACTATGATCAAATTAGGAGGAGGTTGCAAACGCATCGAAACAAGAGTAATTGAAACGCTATCTGGACCTATGCTAATCCTTCACATCATTGTAGACTGCAGAGATGCAATGGGCGCTAATGCAGTGAATACGATGGCTGAATTAATTGCCCCAGAAGTAGAACGTTTAACTGGAGGAAGAGTTCATTTGAAGATTTTATCTAATCTAGCAGCCCACAGATTAGCAAGAGTTGAAGCGATTTTCACACCTGAAGAACTCTCCAGCGATGGCAGTATTGAGAATGGTAAAGAAGTAATCAATGGAATCATAGAAGCGCATCATTTTGCTGTTGCAGACCCATTTAGGGCCACTACACATAACAAAGGCGTAATGAATGCAATTAGCAGTGTAGCGGTTGCTTGTGGACAAGACTGGCGAGCAATTGAGGCTGGATGTCATGCATGGTCAGCATATTCCAATAATCATTATTCTTCGATGACAAATTGGAGTATTAATGATGAAGGTAACCTGGTTGGCAGAATTGAAACTCCTATGGCAGTGGGAATTGTTGGTGGAGCATCAAAAGTGCACCCTACCGCAAAAGCCAACCTAGCAATACTAGGCGTTCAATCAGCAAATGAGCTTGCTGGAATCATTTGCGCTGCTGGGTTAGCACAAAACCTAGGAGCACTTAGAGCATTAGCAACCAGTGGAATCCAAGCAGGTCACATGAAATTACACTCAAGAAACATGGCTGTTAGTGCTGGGGCAGTGGGTGAAGAGATCGAATTAGTTGCTGCGAGATTGCAGGCTCATAACGGACCTAAAACACAGACAACTGTAAAGAATATCTTAGACGAATTAAGAAAGGAATAATCATTCTTCTTCAAATTTAAGAGTATCTTGAACCGTTCCTTGATATTCTGATTCATCTTTTACCACGTCGCTGGACTCAAGATCATCCAAAATACCTGTTTTTTGGACCTGTTCCCTAAACCATGCTTTGACTTTCTTTCTGTCAGTATATGGACATCCAAAGGCTTCTGAGAATCTTCTAGTAGTAGTCAGCCTTCTAGTATTGCCGTCTTTCCTTCTATCAATCATGCCATATTGAGCAAGTTCTCTAACATAATCATAGGCTTTTTGTCCCAATAATTCAACTAATCTAGATTGCGTCATTGGTTGATGATATGCGATAAGAGAGGCTGCTTTTAGCAATTTTTTCGGCAATTCCGTTTTCGCCTCTTTGGGGAGATGTTCAGCAATCTCTGGCTTTACTTCAATAGCCCATCGATCGCCGACCTCTGCAATTTGCAAAGCCCCTCCTCGTCGTCTTTTCAATGTTGAGCGAAGCGAATACAAACAATCTAACATCTCATCTTCATCATAACCTAAAGACTCGCAAAGTTCGGTAACTGACATAGATCTTCCTGCACCAAACAGAGTTGCTTCAAGTAAGGTATCAAGTTGTAATTCCGACATGTAACCAAATCCTTACTCCACTAACCATTCGTGTGAGGGGAGGTCTTCTTTAACCTCTTGCTCAGCAATCGACTTCTCCATCGCAGCACGCTCTTTTTCTTCCTTTATTCTCAACTTCTCAGCTCTTCTTTTAGCAAATTGAACCGAGCCTGTTTCTTCTTTCTCGCTTTCCTGTGATTGAACATTCTTCTTTTCCTCTATCCTTTGATTAACTTCTTCAAACTCAGCAACATTAGGCCACAAATCTTCCAACATTATTTCACCATATGGAACTTCATCTTGGCTGATTAAAGCATATCCTCTGTGAGTTAAAAATAGACTAGCAATAAATGAGGCGACCTTAGCTTCTTCTTCATAGCCTTCGGGCTCATGGCCATTTTCTTGCTCCAAAATAACACCTAATTCTTTCATTACATCAATTACTCTTACTTTGACAGAATCGAATTTTTTACAGGTTTTTCTTAGAGCACTCCAACAACGGAATATATCTCCTTCCAAATCCTCATTATGCATCCTTCCCCCTACATCGCTTAGATATTCTCCAAGTTCTGCCTGATGCGCCAAACGGTTCTCTTCTCTAATCTTCAACCCTTCAGCATCCTCCGCAGCATCTTTGAATGCAGATAATAACTCTCCTAAGGTTACTGGTCGGCCCTCTTCCCTTCGAATCCTCTCATCAAATAATGATGGTAAAATGTCATCAACCTGGCCCTCTAGAATAGAAGTAGTAAATAGGTAATCTTGGTCATCATAATCTGATTCCCATCCAAAATCTATCTCATCTTCCCACTCATCTTCTTGATCCATATTTTGTACTCGGTCAAACAAAACTATTGCTTGTTGATTCAATACTTCCCAAGACATTCTAATTAGTCTACCACATGCTGGAAGATTGAGTTTATCCGACTCAAGCCTAACTCTTTTAGTAAATACTTTGAGAAATGTAGACAAATCGACATCCCAGGGGTTTAATTCTTGATCCTTAACCAATGATAATACTAAGGCTACAGAACGGTCAAATGGGTCTTCTAATGATTGATATTCCGATTCTTCTGCCTCGACTACTGGCATTATCCTTTCAGCAAATTTCAACGCATCTTCAGATTCTTCACCTGACTCAAGTAACTGATTAATGATGTCCTGTCTAAGGAACCATTTGTCCAGTGCTGATTGTTTAGATGCCAAAATACCACTCTCAAATTTCTTCTTCGACTTGCTTTTCTTGCTCTATTTGTTCAGATTCTTGCTCTATAGATTCTATCGCTTCGACTATTTCTCGCCTTTCTTCAATATCTTCTGTGGTCTCACTGGTTCTTTCCATAAGACCTGAAATCGTGGTTTCTTCCTCTTCTAAATCATTGGTGAAGTTAAGCAGTCCTCCCAAACTACTCGGTGGAGGTAGAGGTTCTGGAACTGTTGGCATATCTGTTTGAGCATCTAGTATCTTTTCAAGAGCAATAGCGCTAATTCTCTCATCTAGTGGATTGTTTTTAGCTGATTCTATTTCACTTAGTTTGATTGCTCTCTCACGGTCGAAATCAACTATTCTTCTACTACAACCATCTCCACCATGAGTTATTCCTATGTGGTGATCGGCTAGACGTAGTGAAACTTTACGCAAAGTAACCATTAGGAATTGCGCCTTCTTGCTTCTCTTTCTACACATTTTAGCAATCCTTTCTGCATTTATAGCATCTAGGTTTTGGTCTACTTCATCAAAGTAGTAAAATGGACTTGGATCATAATCTTGTATTGCGAAAATCAACGCTAGAGCTGCCATCGATTGTTCGCCGCCAGACAATTGTAAACGATTCACCTTGGATGACTTACCCTTAGGTTTAGCCCATAATTCAAGTCCTCCCTTGAATGGCTCTTCCGGATTTTCAAGATACAATTCGCCTTTACCTCCATCACTCAAAATCTTGTAAGACTCCTTGAAATTCTCATTTACCTTATCTAAAACTTTGATTAGTTTTTCTTTTCTTTGTGATTCCAATTTCTCTGTGATTTCAACCAGGTTTGCTCTTCTTGATTGTAATTGCTTGAACTCTACCTTCATTGAATCAAGTCTTTCTTCGCATTCAGCATATTGTTCTATAGCAAGCATATTTACTGGCCCATGCTTTTCCATCGAACGTTCTAGAGTTCTAACTCGCTTCTCAGCATCACCAACAGATGGTAAACTAGTATCAGCCGATGCAGGCTCAATTTGATTGTTTTGCATTTCGGCAAACAATTCATTAATCACCATTTCTTTGTTGATAATAGAGCGTCCAAGTTCATCGCTTAGCCTTCTTCTAGACTGAGCATCTGTTGATTTTTGAGTCAATTCTGTTCGAAGACTTGCTCTTTCATCAACGAGAGCTATTCTTTCATCCTCCAGACCTTTATTTTCCTCGAGTAATTGTGTTCTTTCCTCTTCTCTGTCTTTTAATTCAATAGAATCTGTCGCTATGGATGCTTGCAAATTATCAATCATTTCGCTCCTTGAGATTATATTCGAATTAAGAGATTCAATTCTTGAACTTAAATCATCTACTCTGTCGCTAAGTAATGACTCATGCTCACTACCGCTCTCCAGCGCTGTTAGAGCCTTTGCCATTACCCCTTCTGCATCTACTCGCTTTATTTGAGCCGCATGGAGTCTGTCTTTCAAATGGTCAGGGCTTGCAGATTCCATCTCTTCCCTGGTATCTCCAATACTGACATTAAGGTCAGCGACAACTGACTGTGCCTCATCAAGAGCGTCGATTTGTTTACTTGCAAGAACTTCTAACTCAGTCAATTTTGCTTCATTTGCAGTCACTTCTGCCAAAGATTTGTTGTAAACTGATTTTGCTTGCTTTAATTCTGCTCGCCATTCTTGTAATTTTACAGCTTGATCGCTGTCTGTTAATTCATTGATTTTTGTTCGTAATTGTTGTTGTTCCTTTCTAGCTTGATGTAAAGCAGCAGAAACTGTTTCAGACATTAACTGTAATTTTTCGATTTCTCCAGAAATCTTTTCGATCTCACTAGCACCTTTGATTCCTCCACCAAAAGAAACTGACATTTTACGTTTCGATCCGCCAATCATTGCGCCTCCAGCCTCTGTCACATCGCCACGCAAAGTAACTAATCTGACACCTCCCATGTAACTTCTAGCAGTAGAAAGTGAATCTACAATCAATGTGTTCCTCAATACAAATTTGATTGCAATGTCGATCTTTGGATCATAATCAAGTAATTCATGAGCAAATCCTACCACTCCAGGTTTCTTCGAAACCATAAGTGCTTTTCCTGCAGCACGGTTATTGTTTAGTTTGTTCAATGGCAAAAATGTTGCTCTACCGGCTCTCCTCTCTGCAAGCCACTTAATCGCCTTAGCAGCTATTTCATCGTTTTCAACAACAATTGAAGTCATTCCACCTCCAATTGCAGTTGCTAAAGCGCTTTCATGACTTGAATCAACAGGAGCGCATAATTCTGCAATTGTACCAATAATTCCGCTTAATTCGCCATTATCTCGGGCAGCAATTACTGCGGCGGCACCTCCAGCCATCCCTTTGGAACCTGATGAGTTCTCCATTTCAGCACGTAGCCGCTCCCTACTTCTCTCTGCTTCCCTCAACTTTGTTTCTATCAATTGAGACTCCTCAACCAATTTCTCTTCGCTTCTTTGTGCTGTAATAAGGTCCTTAGATAGTTTATTTCTATCTAAGCCTGAATTACTTCCAGAAAGTTCCTCTCCTTGAATTTCAAGTTCTCCTAAAGACAACCTATTCTCTTCAGCAGCATCTTGAGAAATTGCTAATTGTTCAGTAATTAGCTCAGCCTGTACTGCTGTTTTGTTAACTTCATTTTGAGCCGCAGATAATCTTTCATTTGCTTGTTCCAATTCTGATAGCAATTGTGTCAGTTGTTGAGAAAACTTTGCGCTTTCATCGCCGGAAGATTCCATGATTTTCTGTACTTCTAACTCTTCAGCCTGCGCCTCATCTAGTGAAATCTTTGATTCTGATAAATCGGATTTTGCTGAATCCAAGTTGCTAATGAATTCTTCAAGTGCTGCCTTAGCACCATCTAACTGTTCGGATAATTCGGTAAGTTCTGCCTTGTCTTCAACATCTTTTTCTTCAGCATCTGAAATTTTGTCTTTGTTGGTATCGATTTTTAGATGTAAATCAAAGATAACTTTGTTCAAGCCCTTACTTTCTCCACCAGTCAATTCTTCTATTTGCTTCTGCAATTCTCCAATCTGATCATCCAAAGAAAGTAGTGTTTTCGAACCTTCTCGAACCTGTTGTTCTAGATTATTTGCTTCCTCAAGATATCTTGATTGTTCATTTACTTGATATTGCTTTTCTGCTAACTGGCTAGCATAATTTGCTTGGTATGATGTAATTCTAGCTTGATTTAATTCCTCGACCAAATCTTTGACTTTCACTGCCAAATCCTTTTGCTTTTTCAATTCCTTCAAGCGAATCTTTTGACTATCTTCTAACAATTTGATTCTTTCAATGTAATCATCAACACTGTCTTTTTGACGGTCAGCTTTCCTAATTTCATCATCATATAATGTGACTCCCGCCACACTATCTAGTACCTTTCTTCTCTCTTTAGCAGTCATTTTTGCTAAACTTGTTACATCTCCTTGAAGAACAATATTGTAACCATCAGGGCGTGCATTTGCTGAACTAAGTATCCTGTGGAAGGATTTTTGTGAACTTTCTTCTCCGTTTAGTCGATAATTAGTAACTACATTGCCACTCTTGGTCAATCTAATAGATCTAGACATTCTAACTTCTTCCATATTCAATGGCAATCTTCTACGTCCATTGTCCATTGAAGGATTAGCAAATACCAAAGTTACATTACATGAACGAGCGGCATTGTAGTTATTGCCTCCATTGAAAATTAAATCTTTAGAGTTCTGTGCCCTAATTGTTTTATTTGACCTTGGCCCCAATACAAATTGTATTGCATCTCCGCAATTTGATTTGCCAGAACCGTTCGGCCCAGTAATAGCAGTGAATCCCCTTTCTAGAGGAATTGTTACATCGCCTCTAAATGATTTAAAATTTGAAACTTCAAGCGCTTTAAGATACATCCCAATCCCTCAAGTGGAAATTAAATCCAACCCTAATCCTTAGAGCGGGTCTCTAGGGGTCTTAAACTATGCTAATGTTGAGCACTCAATACGGCGTTTTAGGCATGTTCTAAAATTAACCGAAATGGCCTAAATTGACCCAGTAAAATCGCACTTTTTACAACCTGCCCCATCACAATATGGGCATGTTGCTTGAACAGTCAAAGAACTATTACTTTTCATGGTTAACTTAGAATCCCTATGCATCAATGGAGACTTAGCCACACGTTTTTGCTTACCTTGTAATTCGGCAAGAGGTTGCGCGACTGTGCCATATTTTGAGCGGAACTTTTCGGCAACAATTCTGCGCTTTTCCAATCTCTTATTGGTCAAATCAATGGCTTCTGCTTCCCAATACTTTGGACCTCTCATCATAAATGCACCAATAATCGCCATACCTAATTGTACTGATAGTGGAGACACATCAAGTGGAATTAGGCTTGCTATTCCTTCTGAACTTACTGATTTTGGAAGGAGTTCAAGACGATCCATAATCGCTAGACCAAATAAAGAGCAACCACCAATAAATGCCATTCTTCTAAACCTTTGAGCCCATCTTCCTTGTTGTGGGAATTTGAATTTACCAACAAAAATCAGGAACAAACCCTCGGCCAATAGTAACAAATCTGCACCATTCCAATCTCCTGAATTACCTAAACAAAAACTATCATTACCTTCAGCAAGTTCAGCCTCTATTTCTGAAATGGCACAATGCGGCTCTAACATTTTCAATACATCTAACTTTGAATTATCCGCCCCTTCGATTAATTCAGGAGCCACTAAACCGAACTGAACATTGGCAATTACAAAGACAACCATCAAACCACCGATTATGGTTGCCAAGTTGCGCCGAAGCCCGCCCATGTTTGTTGGACATGGAATTAGTTTGATAGTGCTGTCGCTCAAACAGTTCAAAAGTGAGACATATTTGGCTCAATCTGCTCACTATGTCGAGAATAGCCATAATCGGTAGCGGAATCGCTGGACTGTTCTCTGCTCTAAAATTGGCAAATAATGGCCATGACATCGTAATAATAACCAAACAGCGACTAAAGGACTCATCCACTAATTGGGCCCAAGGAGGAATTGCTGGAATCCTTGACAAGACCAATAAAAGTGGAAAAAATGCCCATATAATTGACACATTGCAATCAGGTGACGGGCTTTGCAATGAAGAAGTCGTTAGAAATGTAATTGAGCGCGCTTCAGATTGTATAAATGAACTAGTAAATATTGGTGTCAATTTTGAAAAAAATGAAGATGGAGCATTTAGACTAGCCAAAGAAGGTGGACATTCTGAGAGAAGAATTCTACATGCAAAAGATGCTACTGGAAGAGAAATTGAACGTGCACTAAGCGAAGCTGCTAAACAGCATCCAAAAATTGAATTGATGAGAAATACCCTTGCTATGGACTTAATTCAAAGACAACATGGTGACCCAAGCAAAGGTGTTTGTGGCATTTGGTGTTTTGATCAACTAACAAAGGAAGTGATTACATTAGGCGCTGATGCAGTGATTATCGCAACAGGCGGAGTTGGCCAATTATGGGCAAAAACCACTAATCCAAATGTCGCAACAGGAGATGGAATTGCTATGGCATTTCGTTGTGGAGCATCAGTAAAAGATATGGCGTTCATTCAATTTCATCCAACAGCACTTGCTATTGAAAATGGTCGTCCATTTTTGATTACTGAAGCACTTAGAGGAGAAGGTGGAGTAATTCTTGACAAACAAGGATTAGAAAATTGGCAAAGTGATTGTAAGCAATCTCTTACTAATGGTACTGAGGCTCCAAAACCAGATAATTACTCATTTACCTTAGAGTTTTCAAGTCTTGGCTCAATGGCGACAAGAGATATAGTTGCAAGGGCAATTGACCAAAATCTGAAACAAACTGGCAATAAATGGGTCTATTTGGTAACCTCTCACTTAGATAAAGAAATATTAAAGAATTCATTCCCAAATATGCAAAAACATCTTGACAAGTATAATCTTACTCTTGGACATGATCACTTACCTATTTCTCCAGCCGCACATTATGTTGTAGGTGGATTGGAAGTAGACCAATTCGGCAGGCCAAAGATGCTTGACAGTAATTCTGTTATCCCTCACCTATACGCAGTTGGAGAAGTCGCATGTACTGGAATGCATGGTGCAAATAGACTAGCTTCTAACAGTTTACTAGAAGCAGTAGTTTTTGCCGACAATGCAGCAAGACATATCATCGAAAACCCACCTGAGAATATCACTCACAAACTACCTGATTGGCGAGCTGATGGCCTCGATATACTTACTGAGCATGCATCTATTGTTAATGATTTAACTATGCTCAAAGACACAATGTCAACAGAAGTTGGCATTGTGAGAAATTATCAGCGACTTAATCGAGCACTTAGAAGGATTAAATTGCTTGATAAAGAAATCAATATTATTTGGAAATCTTCAATTCCTTCAAGAGAAATTGTAGAATTAAGAAACTTGATTCAAGTTGCAAACCTAATTATTGAGGATGCAGTAAATAGAAAAGAAAACCGTGGTTTGCATTTCAATACTGATTTAATATAGTGTCAATGATTCAATCAATTTGCTAAGCAACTGATTGAGTGGAGTAGATAATCCGTATTTTTCTGCCTTGTTTACTATCATCCTATTTAGAAAAGCAATTTCAGTAGGCCTACCGATTCTTACATCCTGTAACATGCTACATTTATTTTCACTAGTTTGTTGTAAAACAAATCTGAGGTTGTTAATTAAATTCTCATCTTCATCTAATTTTACGCCTTCTAATCGTGCCACTCTAGATCCTTCAAGCATCACTTCTACACATGTTTCAAATATCTCTGATTCGAGTAAATCTCCATTTAATTGACCTGTGATTGCTGCTATTGGATTAATTGCAATATTAATCAAAACTTTAGACCATATCATTTTCTTTCCATCTTCAATCCAATTAGGGTTAAGACCTGATTTTTCTAAGATGTTAAACAGTTCCTTAAGCTCTTCAAAAGATGGACTATTGCTAATTTGACCAAGGTTTATCGATCCCAATCCCGCCCATACAACACTACCAGGATTCTTCCGCCAAGCGCCATGTGTTGTTGTTGCTGGAATCATACGGTGAGCTCCAAACTCTTCAATACCTAATTCCAAATGACCAAGTCCATTACTCAATACTAAAATCTTAGTATCTTGATGACATAATCGTTTGGATAGTTTAAACAAATCTCCTACATCCCCTGCCTTTGAACAAATAAAAACAATATCTGCTAAGCCGTCAAATGTTGAATTTATTCCAACATCAGATATTGACAAGTGATATTGATTAGGTTTTAGAGAAAAATTTTCAATACCTTCTACAGAGATGCCATTGACTGCTAAACTTGCTGCATGATCGCCACGGGCATGAATAAAAATATCTGTTGAATCCAATTTTGCTAGTTTAGCACCTATCAACGTGCCGATATTTCCTGCTCCAAGAATTGCTATTTTCATAATACCACTCATGAATAACTTCCTAGATAAATGTAAATTTCTCCATCTTCAAAATCGACATATAGCGTTGATAATTGATTATTAGGAGGTGAGAATTTAAACTCATTTTCGCCTTGAATCAACTGATTTGTAGATTCTAATATAATCCATTCTTCTGAATCATCTCCAGATGTAGTTTGTACAATATTAACTCTAGTTGTTATATTCTCTGGATTGTGGATTACAAATTCAGACATATTACTTCCAGATAACTCTCCATTTGCTGCAGATGCCCACAAAGATGTCCACATTCGATGAAAGTTGTTGTTTCTCTCAAAAATCAATTCAGGACCATGCTCTATAGAGATTAAATGGTCTGGTTTTGGATACATATTTTCAGAACATACAGAAATTGTGTCCTGATCATCTAAGATTAACAATATTGAATCGTTTTCTTGAATAGCAGGAATCAGAGAAGTTGTACGATAATTTGTATTCCAAACCCATTGCTCAGATTGATTAGTTGGTTTAGTTGGTGTGCTTATCATAGGATTCATTTGGCAATTTTGTTCAGATACTGACAATATGTCGCCAGACTCCAATTCAGACCCCCAGCCTCTAATTTCGGTAGAATCAATCAATGTTCCATTATTTGGTGTAACAAAACGAAGTGGTAGTTTAGGTAATTTTGGTGAAAAAATCTGTTCACCTATTTGAATGACATTCAAAACATAAGATCTAAGCAAAATTACTGGGTCTTGACCTTTGATACAAATCTCAGTTGCTTCTTGCCCAAATTCAGCTTCTAATCCTTGATTACCTTCAATCCAGTACATTCTAGTTTCAAAATCGAAATCTGTATCTGAATTTGGAAATGATATATTGTAACTTTGTTCGGTATTTGAGAATACTTCAATACAACGCATTACATCATCAGAATCATAATTCATATACCAACTAGAATTGACATATTGAGGTAGATCAGGTGTTAATTTAACAACCGATACCGATGGCTCTTCATCAATATATGTAATCAAATATATTTCCTCAATTAGTGGACTATATTGAGAAGACTTCCAACTTACATTCAAATTTACAGTTGAAATCATACCTGGCAGAATTTCATCACCACATCCCAAATCCGTTGTTGAATCTTGATTATCATCGCTACAAAGCCAAGTGAAATCCCAATGTGAAGAAACTACTCCATCCAGTGTTGCTAATTCAAGTTGCCAATTTTGGGTTATTGATGCTTTATTTACAATATCGATTTCTAAAGAACCATTCCATGACTCATTGGTTTGAATGATAGAAATTGTATCACTAAAATTGTAGTTTACCTCATCGTTCCAATCTTCATCCATTGCATAAGGAGTCTGACTAGGTAGAGCTAATAAGAAAATCACGAATAATAGAATTCCCATACGCTTAACACTTTCAAAATCAACTCCCTTTGGCTCATTAAGAATTACTGGAATTCTACGGTCTGCACCCATCAATAATAACAAAGGAAACATTATTCCTAAAACTGGAAGCCAAATATTGAAATCTGCAAAAGCATTAAACATCCAAGCAAATGCAAGAATTATTGCAAATAAAAACAGTTGATTGGTCGAATTTCTCGCCTCAGACATACTAGTCCTTGCAATCAGTAATCTTCCACCGGGGAATGTAGGAATAGGAAGTAATGAAACCCAACCGAAGAAACATAGCATTGAACCAGCTTTTGATAATGGATGTGCCCATACCAGTTTAACAGTAACATCTTCAGCAAATAGTGGACTTAGTAAATTAACAATCAAAGGCATTTCGGGAACATATTGCATCGATGAAATATGAACTAAGTTTGGCGTCAAATATAATCCAGTGACCCACAGTAATACTCCTGTTATAATCAATGTAGATGGAACTATCAAAGCGCTCCAACCTAACATCTCTCTGTCTTTCCAAGGCCTTGCATCCATTCTTGGTAATGATGGAATAATCAAGATTCCAAATGGCCAAATCAAAAATGACTTAGGTATTAGACCAATCGAAAACAATGAGATTGATGGGTCTGGAATGGGTGTTAGATGTCCTACTCTTAATCCATGTTTGTCAGCATGCATCTTTTGTAAAAATGATGCAAAAATAATTGCTGCAAAAATTGGCAATGTATAACCGATCAAAGAATCAAGAAATAATGATTCAGTAAACCAACCATCGCTTGGCCGTGCATCTTCAATCCATATCATTCCTGCAATAGTTGCAGTAATCAAAGAAAAAGACCAAAACCCGATAGTGGTTTTGGATGACGGAAATTGCCTTTCAGGGTAAGGAATTACTTGAATAAACCAAGGCTCACCAGTTTGAAGTTTAGCCATCCAGCCAAGATTCTCTAAATGAATATTCAATCTATCTAATGAATCATGAACATCTTCTGAGGGTTTTTCATCGACTTTCCATACCGGCCATTTTGTCCCGCCTAATTCTCCTGTAACAATGAAGTATCTAGAGATAATATTGCTAAGCAAATCTTTCTGACCCCATACGTCTTTATGGGCTCTCAGTTGAGGTAAATCATCCTTCAATGACGTAGCAGGTTGTTCATTATCGCCACTCATTGGACCTCCTCACAGTAAGTGGGTGTAGTTCTTTCCTACTTTAATCATCGTTGAGATTATCAAAATCATTTATTCTTGAAACGTTTCAACCTAAATGTTTCTTCTCGCTCCATTTCCTCAAGTCTTAGCTGAATGAACACCTTTGCTTCTTCAAGTTCTGGAATTACCTTGAACTCAAGAGCATTGACTCTTCTCTTAGTTGCTTCAATCTCTTCTAGAAGTCGCTTAAGAGTTGCTTCCATTTCAGACGCTGTAACAATCTTCTCAATCAATTCACTAAACGAATCGCTAGCTTCATCGATATAGGGTGATGACCCTATATATCCGACTCCACGCTCTTGGAAAGTTGACTTTAGATTAGTACCACTAACACTTGGAACTACTACTCCCATAATGTTTCTACGCTCAACTTCAACTTCAGGATGAGCGCTGTTAGCAATAGCAGCTGCTCTAACTGCTAGACCACCGTCAATTGCATTAGCAAGATCTATTCTTTGTTTGGCAAGTCGATAAGCATCTGTTAATTCTCGTTTTGCTTCTATCATCTTTGACAAAAGTTGCCTAAATTCATGAAACAAACCATCTCTTTTCATTTTCAATAGTTTGTAACCATTTTTAGTCTGCTTAATTCTAGTTTTCAATTTGATTAATTCACTGCGGGTTGGTTTAATGTCCAATGCCATGAATATCTCTCCTTATTCACTCTTTGTTATCTGGATGATACTTCTCAATCCACTTTTGGTCTAATCTTACTAGATACTTAGTGTCAATAGATGACATCAAATTCCAGCACAAATCAAGTGTTTCGTCTATTGAACGGTCTTCATCTCTTGTTTGACGAAGGAACTTGTCTTCAAAAATACCTGAGAAGTCAAGCAATTGTTTGTCACGTTCGTTTAGAGCATCTTCACCGACAATTGCGACAAGACCTCTCAACTCTCTTCCTTGAGCATATGCAGCATACATCTGGTCAGAAACTGATTTGTGATCTTCTCTTGTTGTCTTCTCACCGATACATGAACCCATCAGTCGAGAAAGTGATGGTAGAACGTTAATCGGCGGATAAATACCCTGTTGGTGTAATTCTCTTGAAATAACAATTTGTCCTTCAGTAATATATCCAGACAAATCGGGGATTGGATGTGTAATATCGTCACCAGGCATAGTTAAAATCGGGAATTGCGTGATTGAACCCTTCTTACCCTTTACAATACCTGCACGCTCATACAGCATAGCCAAGTCAGTATACATATAACCTGGATAACCTCTTCTTCCTGGAACTTCTTCTCTAGCAGCACCAATTTGTCTTAGAGCATCACAATAATTTGTCATATCAGTATAGATAACAAGAACGTGATAATCCTTCTCGAAAGCCAAATACTCTGCAGCAGTCAATGCAAGTCTTGGAGTAATGATTCTCTCAACAGCTGGATCGTCCGCTAGATTAACAAACAATACCGCATTCTCAAGAGCACCTGTTCTTTCAAGATCACTTCTAAAGAAATTATACTCTTCTGCAGTGATTCCCATAGCACAGAATACCACAATAAATTCCTCATCAGAACCTTTCAATTTCGCTTGTCTTGCAATTTGTAGAGCAATATCATTGTGTGGCAAACCAGATGCTGAGAAAATTGGCAATTTTTGTCCACGAACTAGAGTAGTACAACAATCAATGGCTGAAATTCCAGTTTGAATGAAATCGTGTGGACTTTGTCTACTGTATGGGTTAATCGCTGCACCAATGATATCTGCATTTTCCTCAGCAACAATTGCTGGGCCGCCGTCTCTTGGTCTTCCAGCACCATCAAGAATTCTTCCTACTAATTCAGTACTTACTGGTAATTTGAAAACATCTCCCATGAAAGTAACTCCTGATTCTCTGTTGATTTTAGCTGTACCCTCAAAAACTTGAACAATAACTAAATCATCAGAAGTATCGAGAACTTGACCATTCTTGATTGAACCATCAGATAGCCTAATTGTTACGATTTCACCGAAAGCAACTGGTTCAGTTTTATTCAAAAAGACCAGCGGCCCCTTAACGTCAGTAATTGTCCTGTATTCTTTTCCACTCATGATTATCCCTCCTAGTTACCCTCCACGGTACCCGCTATTTCAGCGGTCATTTTCTTGACCATATCATCGATATCATCGACATAGCCTTTCTCAAATCTACCTCTCATCAGATCGGTTCTTGATTGTACATTCACAACATCGTTCAGTTGTGCACCTGAAGCCATTGCTGACTTGGCTGATTCTTGGAAAGAAAGGATAGCCTTTGCCATTTTATATTGCAAGTTTATATCACAATAAGCATCAACTTCATGGAAACCATTCTGTTGTAAGAAGAATTCTCTAATCATTCTAGCAACCTCAAGAGTTAGTTGTTGGTCGACAGGAAGGGCGTCAGAACCTACAAGTTGAACAATTTCTTGCAACTCCGATTCAATTTGTAATAGACCACTGACTTGAGTTCTAATTTCAGGGAAATCTTGAGCAATATTATCTCTAAACCACTGATCTAAACTTTGTGGATATAGCGAGTATGAATTGAGCCAGTTAATCGCTGGGAAGTGTCTTTGTCTAGCCAAACCAGCATCTAGACCCCAGAAAACCTTGACAATTCTTAGAGTTCCTTGTGAAACCGGTTCCGAAATATCTCCACCAGGTGGGGATACAGCACCAATAACAGTAACTGAACCGTCATCTCCGTTTAGAGTTTCAACACGTCCTGCACGTTCGTAAAATTCTGCAATTCTAGATGATAGATAAGCAGGATATCCTTCTTCACCAGGCATCTCTTCAAGACGTGATGAAATCTCACGCATTGCTTCAGCCCATCTTGATGTTGAATCAGCCATTAGTGCGACATCGTACCCCATATCTCTAAAATACTCAGCAATTGTAATTCCTGTGTATACAGAAGCCTCACGGGCAGCTACAGGCATGTTTGAAGTGTTAGCAATCATCACAGTTCTGTTCATCAGAGGCTTACCTGTGTTAGGATCGATTAGATGTGGGAATTCGTCCAAAACCTCTGTCATTTCATTACCACGCTCACCACAACCGATGTAAACTACAAGTTGTGCATCGGAGTATTTTGCTAGTGATTGTTGAGTTACTGTCTTTCCTGAACCGAATGGACCAGGAATACCTGCTGCACCACCTTTTGCAAGTGGGAAGAGGAAATCGAGAATTCTCATTCCAGTAACTAGAGGTGTATCTGGGGCATATTTTTGTCGATAAGGTCTTGGAGACCTTACAGGCCACTTCTGCATCATTTGAAGTTCAGTACCATCATCGAGGGTACAAACTGTTTGAGTTACGTTGAAATCACCAGATTTGATACTCTTCACTTTGCCACTCTTTCCAGGAGGAACCATGATTTTGTGGACAATAGTTTCAGTTTCTTGGACATGACCAATAACTTGGCCACTTGCTAATTCATCACCCTTTCCTACGACTGCCTCAAAGGTCCATTTCTTCTCTAAATCGAAAGCATCGGCGTCTACACCTCTTGTAATAAACACACCCATGACCTCCTCGAGAGTCGCTAATGGCCTTTGGATTCCATCATAAATCTGGGTTAACAGACCGGGACCCAAAGATACAGAAAGTGTCTCTTCTGTATTCAATACTGGTTCACCTGGTCTAATACCAGAGGTATCTTCGTAAACCTGTATGACCGCTTTTTCGCCGTGAAGTTCGATTACTTCACCCATAAGACCTTCATGGCCTACTCTTACAACGTCATACATAGCTGCGTTCATTCCAGTAGCGGTTACAACCGGACCGGATATTCGGTATATTACTCCTTCATTGCTCATATTTTTTCCTCCTAATTGGAATTCATTTCCATAAGTCGACTCCTATTGCCTTGCGTATTGTATCACGCAAAGTTGTATCCTCTTCAGTACCAATTCCTAGTACTGTAGGGGTTACAGATGCAGAAAGTTGATCTCTCAATCTTTCTGGCAAGGTTGAAATTATTGAAGAGTCGATAACAATAATTCCAACCTCTTTTGAATTTAGTAGTGATTTTAATTGGGATGATGTTTCTTCATCATTTTCTGGATTAAAGATATTTGAGATCCCTGCTAATTGGAATCCGAGTGTAAACTCTTGAGAACCTAATACAGCTAACTCCATTTAATCACCTCATAATATGTGTGCTTCGAGCACTTCTGGCGCTAAGCCAGCAAATCTTCCTCTAACTATTATTCTCAAATCAGCAACTTCTTGAACCTTCATCGCAACATAGTATACTATCGGTAAAGCAGAAATGGGATGGAGATAACTCATTTTCTTCATGAACTTATATTCCCTTTCCTTAAACCAAGTAACTACTGAATCTAGGCTTCTTGAATTGGCCACTTCTTGCAATAATTCTTCAAAATGTGCCATATCAAACTTAGATGATGTTCTAAGAATATCCATCATTGCTGACCTGCCTCCAGCAGCAATCGTAGAAAAAGACCTAGTAGGCAATATCTTACCACCTGGAATCAACAATTGAGATATTTCTTCAGAAGAAATTCCAATCGAATCAGATTCAAGGATGTTCATAATATTGCGATGGTCTATTTCTAAAGACAAATAATCTTTCAAATATCGCGTAGCGGGATTATTGGCTTTCAATGTTTTAAGAGCCGATTTGAAATAATGCCTATCAAGAGCATCTTCATAATCCGAAAGCTTAGAATCTTCAGGTAATGCATTCAAATCAGAACCGAATGGTTTCCTGCGCATTTGTAGAGCTGCTGAGCGAATATCATCGGATGTTTCAATAATCTTTAGCCATGGTGTGTTGATTTCATTAAGATCTGGTAAAATTGAATTAGATACTTTCTCCAAAGATACTTCATTCATAACGGAACGAAGAACCACCTTTGCATTTTGATATTCAAAGCGAGATGTGTAAATTTCAACAATATCCTTGATTTTGCCATTACACATTTTGAGGATATTAGATAATTCTGCCTCTAAGTTATGTGTTAATGCAGCCTCAACTAAATCAGCGCCGGACAGTTTACCTGCATAGAGATTGACCTCATCGGCGTAACCCATGTTACTAACCGAAGCGGTCAATTGATCAGTTGATTGGTTAATCAATTGGCGCATTCGCGCCAAATCTGCAAGTTTCTTTCTTCGAGATTTTGCTCTCGAAGCAACATATGCAGTATTACCAACCAAATTTTTCACCTCATTCAAATAATATGCTATTTACTTCAGACAATGACTGTGCCCAAGCGGTATCAAGTAGAGTATCAAATCTCATGTCGAAAGAGACTGAACCATCAGCGGCTTCAAGAATAAATCCTCCAAGGCCGTCAACTGATTCTCCGACCTTTCGCTTTCCTTTAAGATCGCTAAGTGCCTTCTTATCAACTTCAACAGGTCTAATAATAAAATCTGATGATGCTAATTTATTTGCTTTTGACATTAGTGATTTTAGCATGCTTGCGCGTCCTTTGAATCCAGGGTCTGCAAGTTGCTCTTTAACCGCTGCATGAGTTCTATCCATCGCCTCTCTCTTGGCAATTAATATCGCCTTTTGATTAGCTTGTCTAGCACTTGCAACGACTTCTCTAGATATCTGAGAGACTTCACGATCTGCACGCAACTTAGCTTCATCAGTGATACTCGAAGCTTTGTCTTTTGCTTCATCAATAATTTGCTTTGCTTCAGCCTTGGCTTCATCAATGATTGCTTTCACATCTGCTTCAGCAGATGCTGCAATATCTTTGGCCAATGTTTCGAGCGTCATCTTTATTCCTCCATTTACTCCAACAGTCAAAATGACTGTCAAAGGTCAATGTTCACTGTAGGAACAATGGCAATGCGCCCAAGATAACGATAGATTCTGGCAGAGCTGTGAAGATCAGTGCGTAACCGAACTTGCTGCCGTCTTCGGCAAGCATGCCGACCGCAGCACTTCCAATTGCAGCTTGTGAGTAACCAGCACCTAGTCCGGCTAATCCTAGCGCAATACCAACACCGATGTTACCGATGTTTCCTACGTTCGTATCTTCTCCACTGTCTTCTGCAGCATCTTGTGCGGCGACACCTTGTGCTACAAGGGTCAATGCCAGCAAGACGATCAGTGTTCTTAGGCTCATTTTCAGGGTATTCTTGTTCATTTTTGCTACCTCCTTTTTTGTGTCCGATGGACTATGATTTACCCTCCACGTGAAGGGTTCGACCGCCAAGTGGGGCAAATGCCTTGCCACTTCCGTCGTAGAATTTACCCATCCATTCTACAAAGTGTAGACGGATGGCGTGAATAGATGGTGATAAAATACCTAATGCAATAGCGAAAAGTTGCACCAATACGAATAGTACGATTCCTAGAATTAAGCCGAAAATATCGCCTGCGTCCATTGCTGGACCGATTTTTTCCCAACCCATATTGATAGAGATCTCTGCGATTTTAACGCCTGCAACACCTACGCCCATTATTCTTAGATATGAGAGAGTATTTGCCAATAGGCCAAATATTTCAATTGGACCCATTACAAGGCCTCCAACCCATCCAAACTTCTCGTAGACTGCCAATCCAATAACAAGAGAAACCAATCCAACAGCAATCAATAGTGTCCAAATTTGGAATTCAAATAATTCATTGAATCCCATAACCATGTTTCTTGCTTGCATTGTACCGCCAGTCATAATCAGTAACCATGAGCCTTTTTCGAAGAATGCTGCTGCTGCACCATGTGCCTTCCAGACGGTGTATAATCCGATAAATAGTCCAACAAAAATATGTAATATTCCAACATAAACTGATAACACTACATACTCTTGAAG
>DUKP01000178.1:0-5209 GCA_013329295.1 Candidatus Poseidoniaceae archaeon | reverse complement strand
TCTGCTAATGTACCTGGAACATGAATATTAGCATAGGTCCAATCATAGATGAAATCGAATGGTGAAGAATTGCCCATTTGACCCGTATCGTCCCAAACGAAACCAAAACCTTCTGCGAATATTAGCCCCCATATTATACACCAAATCCCCATCCATCTCAAAATTGTAAGTCCATTTTGAGCCAGTGGATCTACTGCGAATGGTTTACTTCCAAAGTATGCTGCAATAGCACATAGAACTAGACCGTAACCCCAGTCTCCTAGAATCATACCGTAGAATATTGGGAATGTAAAAGTCATCAATAGTGTCGGATCAAAGGTTCCATATTTCGGCCTTCCAACTAAATCTACTAACAGTTCGAATGGTTCTGAAAATTCTCCATTTTCAAATTTGATTGGGGGTTGTGCGTCATCATGGTGTTCCGCTGTAGTATAAGATCCATTACGGATTGCACCAATCGCTAAATCAAGCTCTGGGAGGTTTATTTTCCCGTCTCGATTCAAATCGATAGCGGCTAAAAATCTAGCCATATTTAGCGGCGGCATATCAGGGATGTCTGCTTTTTTCATCGCTGCCTCAATCTCTGCAAATTCCAGTTCACCAGACTCATCTAAGTCCATGCTCTTGAAAAATTCGAATACAGTAATATTCTTCATTTCAAGATAGTCTGAAAGCATTTGAAGTTCTTCTGGAACTTCTTTTACATGGCTTGAATCATCATGGTCATCATGATGATGGTGGTCGTCAACATGCTGTTCTATAGAAATATGTGATGCGACTTTTCCAAGTGCACTTTCCACTTTGCTTTTATCTGAACTCGGCACCCATCCATCCAGAACAAATGCTTTGTTACTAACTGCAAAAAGTGTTGGGGCAGTGTAAATTGATTCTTCCCTTTCTAGATGTTCAAGAAGTATCACTAAATCTCTTCCGTATTCCTTGCTCCATTGATTGATTGCTTTATTTGATGAGTCAATACTTGATTCAAGAGATTCAATATTTGATTTGGCCTCTGCGATCATTGTTTCAGCAGAACCTTCACCAGATGGAATTTGAATTGGTTTTGCACCTAGTGCACTTAATCCGATTTGAATAGCAGCGCTATCTGATGGCCTGCAAGCAACAGCAATAACTCCCTTTGCCACCTGAAGTTCAATGTTGGACAAAATGTCGGAAAATTCTGAATATGCTTTAGAAGCCTTAGATGTCTCAGCAATAAATAATTCTAAACCCTCAAAACCGGCCATTAAGTCCAATGGTATGCCAAGAGGAGCTACTCTTTCAAGCGCTTTTACTCTTTCATTAAGATTGGAGATCTCAGACTCTGAATCTCTAACCTCATCGATATTTGCTAAAGCGTCATCGATCTTTGAAGCCATAGAATCTACTAACTTCTTCACTTCAGCAAGAGATTTTGGACCATCCGTATTAATCGCACTAATTTCAGATTGAAGAGCACGAGCTTTGGTTAACAATTGACTGGTCTTGGCTGATTCATCGGAAGAAATTGATTGCCCGACTCCTATTCCGTCTTCGAAGTTGCCATATTCTTCAATATGTACACATCCTAAATCTGCGCAGATTCGAATTACTTCCTCTAATTTATCAACTGGAGATGCCACAGTAAGTCTGGACATTTCAGCAGTTTCAAACATTGATTAACACCTACAATGAAGACATCGTTTTGAGGATATGATCTACCGCTTTTGATTCATTTTTATTTGCCGTAGCACTTATTGAATCTACTGTTTTTGAACCTTCTTTGAGCACTTTATCTGCTGATTTAGATGCCTCTTCTCTTGCAGAATCCAAAGTTGCCTGAGTATTAGAAACTGATTCTTCGGATGCCTTGGATAGCAATTCTGCTGATTTTTTACGTGCATCTGTAACGATTTTAGATGCTTCATCTTTAGCATCAGACAGTTGACGGGCCGCCTCTCTTTCTGTTTGTTTGATTTTTCTTAAGACATCTGACATTGCCACTGCCATCACCTACAAAAAACTCCAACTAAAGGGGGTTTATGAGTGTAATGATTTTAAAATCGATATTATTTTTTGAGAATTCTAAATTTCTAATTAATTTTTAGGCTTCCATCCCCTAAATCTGCTAGACATGCCGAAGGGCATTAACAGCCTTCCTTGCACTCTTTCAAAGCCAACATTTCTTAGCAATTTTCTATAATATCCATTAGTGCCATAGTGTGAGTATGTTTTCGCTAATCCTTTCCAAGGATGGTCTTTTTTCTTTGTCACATACCTAGCCATCAATTGAACCACAGTTGACATCCAAATCCTACCAGCCAATCCATGTAACCAATTGGCCTTACCTGCATCACAAATTACCAATTGCCCGCCTGGTTTCAAGACTCGTAAGATTTCCTGTAACCCTTTTTCTTTGTCTTGAAAATCCCTAAATGAAAACAAACAAAATACTCTATCAAAGGTATTGTCAGGCAAAGGTATCGATTCCGCTATTGCTTGAACATATTCAGCCGGCTCTTCTCCTCTTGATTTACGAGCTGCTTCGACTCTTTTTCTTGCAACTTTGAGCATTTCTTCAGATGGATCTAAACAAGTCAAATCCACATTCTCGATATCTTCGGCAAAGGACCCAGGTCCGCATCCAACTTCTAATACTTTCATACCTGCTTTGGCATGATTGCGGACATTTTTGCGCCAAACAGAGTCTTGACCAAAAGTCATCAACCGATTAACACGGTCATAATTTGGAATAGATTCTTCCAATTGTGATTCTAGAATTTCCCATTCATGCAAATCAATTCCAGACGGATCATAACCGCCTGTTGCACTGCGACCTGCCATGTTCTATCCTCAAGCCCGTCCTCTTTGGACATATCGTTTGACTGTCAAGCAATACGCTCGACGGTTTCTGGTGTTATTCCTTCCTCCGGAGTAACTCTGAATACCAAGATTTTCAAATTTTCAGGTGCGTTTCTAAACTTTGAAACCATCATTGAAGTTTCGAAATCGCTACCTATCGTTCTAACTTGAAACGACAATACCATATCGGCAATAGAGGATAATTCTTGTTTTATGCTTAGAGAAAGACCATCGGTTGAGACAGTAATAAACAGCAACCCTCGATACATTTGTGCATGTGCTTGAAGCATTCTAACCATAGCAACTACTCTTGTAGGATCGTCTCTTTGCAAAAAGAAATCGAGACTGTCAACAACTGCTCTAAAGTAGGGTCCAAGCGCCATGACTTCATTGGTTACCTCAGTAAGATAATCTTGGTTATTTTCTTCAACAAATCTTGTTTGAGCTAACCTTTGAATATCCTCCAAACGGAAACCTTCCAAACGATACCTGCTAGCAAGTAACTCTTTTTCCAAAACGTTAGAATTATACTCTTCTCCTATTGTACGTACATTGATATCCAGTGGCCAGTCATATTTCTGAAAAATCCGAACTATTTCTGCCTGACCTTCGTTAGTTGAGATGTAAATGGTATTTTCAGCCTCTTCGGCAGGAGATACAAATTGCTTGGCAAACAACTCACTACCTGAACCTGTTTCTGTAAACGCAATCATTGTGAAACCACGAGGCACTCCTCCTCTCATTTCATTGTCAAACTTGGGAACACCAAATGATCCAACTGAGCCGAAAAACTCCTCATCTTCTGAGTCAAATTGAATCTCTTTAGACATATAATCACCCATCAATGAATTACTACTTGACCTCTGTCAACCAAATCGGTACAATACAAATCTAAGTTTGATAAGACTAGTGGCGGAGTTTGGTCTGGTACATTGAGAATAACAGATAGAACCTCCTGTTGTCTAAATGTATTGATGAAAGTGTGCAGATATTCAGCAAGCATCCTATCGTCATTGTAAATCGCTAGTGCATTCACGCTATCTACAAAGACAAAATTTCTTTCTGATTGGTTGGTCTGCAAAATATACAATGTTCGAAGTAATATCGACTCAAGCATAATGGGACTATCTACAAAATGTACGTTAGAATATGGGACATTAGTGCCACCAAGAATTCCTGATGAGACTAAGTCAATGAATTGAATCTGTGAAACATCAATACCTACCGATTCGAATGCTTGAATTATCTCAGCAGCACCACGACTAGCCGATATGTAAACTCCTTTCATCTCAAACATTTGTAATAGAGGAATCAAGGTGCTTGCGGTAACCATAAATGAATTTGAGTTGCCACACCTAACTTGAACTGAACTGTTTAGTGAAACCTCGGTTAACTGATCTGCAATTCCTTGGTCTAATTCAAACATCTCAACTACCCCATCGATTTACATTATCGCTTATTGCACCCCACTTAAGCATAGGTGTCAGCATCACACCAAGAGGTGTCAATTCGATAGCATGCTTAGCCCTGCTATGAGGAGTTCCTCGCATCTTAACCACTTGCAAGAACCTAAGTAGATGACCCATTCTTTCAACATCGCCAAGAACAATTATACCATCACAAATCGCTTCTTCTACACCAAAAGAAGACCAGTGAGCATTTTCAGTTGCTGAAGTAATCTCTGCAATCAGAATGGTAGTACAACCCAGTGTGGCTAATTTCTTACCAAGAGTGAACAGGAAATCTCTTATCAACTGTTCTGATTTAATTTTGTAACATAATGTAGTTACCGAATCAATAACTAATCTTGTTACTCCAATTGTATTTACAATATCTACGATTGATTTGATTAGTGAATGAACATCTTCTAAATCAAAAGTTGATTTTTCCAAACCTAGCCAAGAATATAGAACATCCATATCGAATACGTTGATTAATCCAGTATCTACCATGTTCATATCGAAAAATGCAAATTGACGTATATTTTCTAGCAATTTTACTGATGGTTCTGTCGCAGTAAAATGTGCACATGCTTCACCAGCATTAGCTCCTCTGACTAAGAATTCCATTCCCAATGTAGTTTTTCCAGAACCACAAGTACCTGCGGCCAACACTGTCGAACCGTAAGGTATTCCACCCCTAAGTATCTCATCAAGACCATGAACACCAGTAACACATCTATCACGAGAATACATGGCAACTGGCTGCATGGGAACATTACCCCTAAATCACGCAGGTTCATGAAGCATCCGATTATTGAATGCATTAAATGGCAAATTAATACTACTCAATGATTCCCGGGCTTGGGTTGTTAGAAATTTGCCAATCTTGCTGTTCAGGAGGGAAATTATCGGTCACATATTGCAAT
>DUKP01000209.1:7292-15145 GCA_013329295.1 Candidatus Poseidoniaceae archaeon | reverse complement strand
GACCTTGAATTATCAATCGCCAAAAAATCTAGAGAAAAACTGATGAAGCTTGCTAAAGAATCAAATTCCAAAGTCATTGCTTCTATTCATGAAACAAAATCAACACCTAATGCTGATGAGATTGTTGCATTGATTAAAGATAACTCGACTCAAGGAGATATCGTTAAATTCTGTTCTACAGTAAATAACCATCAAGATGCTTTACAGATTTTTGAAGCGGCAAATTCATTGATTGGACAAGAATCTAGCCACTCTATAATGGGATTAGGCAATGGTGGGGACTGGGTCAGATTGCACGCTCCTGTGCTCGAGCAAGAGATAGTATATGCTACAATGATGAACCATTTCAGATTATCTGACAAGGGACTAATCAACGTTAGAGACCTTAGAGATGCATGGGCATTAATGGAATATTAATCGCCAGTATCATTACCACCTATTTCAGGATAATCTTTAGCATCTAAAGGCTGTTCTAAACTATGATCAGTTAATTCTGCATCAACTTCAAGTGAAGGCACTAAACCAGGTCCAGTTGCGCCATCATTCGCATCTAAACCTGCTCTCATATACCTAGCATTCAATATGAATGGGAAAATGACCATACCAATAATCATCATAAGGAAAATTATCGCCACAGTATAGTTTGGTAAAATAAACGACCTCTCAGTAGTAATTATCGTTACATCTGCAGCTGTTACTACCCCTGGAGCACTTGCATCATTGTCATGATTATTATCCCATGTATCAATTACTATGTAGAAATCTTGCCACATTTCATCACCAAAAATTGGAGTATAAGATTCTGGCCCATCTAAATTCAATGCAAAATTGATCTGATTTACTGACTCATATTGATGAGCGTCCCTATATGACCTCCATCCTGTAAAATCAAGACTCCTCCATTCAGGAGATATATCACTAAGTGCCTCAGAAAGGTCATTGTAGAAACTATTCTCAGAATGTGATGAATAATACAATTCTGTATAACGCTGATATTCCGATGAAGTCATCAAGTAAACATCTACTGAATAGTCATCGTTGGTTTCATTTAATGCCTCAACAGTAACACAAACAGTAGTCCTGTGCTGGGCGGAAAGATTTACTCTAAGTGCTCCAATACTATCATTGCCAACAAGCATTGTTGAATGATGATTAGAAGTCAATGTATCCAATCTTGAATTTCTATCCCAAGCAACATACATCCACTCTTCTTCTGGATTTAATTCAGTTTTCTCGCGAGGAGGTTCCAAAATCCAATCTTTTTCATGGTCTCTTCCTTTTCTATCGTCTTCATCATAATATTCGCCAAATCCAAAATATCCGCTGTAATAGTTGTAATGAGGAACCAATGCTGAGCGACCCACAGTTTGATTCCATAAGATTGGCTCTATGTCCCCACTACAAGCATCAGCAGCTGAGGCATTTTCGACAAAATGATTGCCATGAATTCCGAACATAGGTAGAGTAAACACCATTATCAAAACAATGACGGTTTTTTTACTCATCTCTACCACTAATTTACTCTATGTTAATTCAGTTCAATATCCTAACTGTTAGATTCTTCTTCGCAATGGCCTTATGTATCCGCTTTCTTCACTTCTACGCTCTTCCTTTGATAGTATTGCAGGTGCTGGCGGTGGCGTATGCTGATCCATACCCAATAGCCCTCCTTGGACCTCTACATGTTCAACATCACTGTAAGATTCTGCAGCCTGTTTTGCATCGTCTTCAACTTCAGATGATTCCCTAAGAACGAGCCAACCTAAAATCAAAGCAACTGCAATCAAAGCAATGTAGGTCGCAAGGTCTGAACCTGCATCTTTAACCCATGATGACCAATCTTCTAATTCGAAGTCAGACAGCGATGGTTCTGGATCGGGTTTTGGAGTGACCTCAACATCTTCACTAACTAAAGTACAAATTCCAATTCCATCGCATGCTTCCAATATTATTTTGAATGTTCCCGACTCATTCCATAATGCAGAGATACGGTAATTTACCGCATTTGCTTTAGGGATTAACCAATCATCATCCAAAATACCATTCTTGTTTGTATCTCTATCTGCGTTGATATCCCACCTAACTACTAATTCTGAATTCAAAGTCTCATCTTTATCAAAAATTGAACCATCTTCTACATTTAAATCACGATGCACTAATACATTGTTAGTCATTTCATAATCTGAAACATTTGCACTTAGATAAGTTGATTCCCCAGCAATTATTTCACTTGGGATTTCAATTTTCTTGACCTCTGGAGCTTCATCAACTACGATAGTAAATGATTGCTTACTTACGTCACCTGTGCCATAAGAGTCTCTAACGGTCAAGGTAACTGTATAGGTTCCTGGGTTTTCATAAAAATGCCAAGGCGAGGGTTCTTTTGATAGAGGAGTTGCATCGCCAAAATCCCATGTATATTCGACAATACCGTTCCAATTTGAATTACCTTCATCCATTACTGGAGAATATTTACCTTCATACCTTCTATCTCCATCTCTAGTTCCTTCAGAATCAAAATATAATACATATCCTGGTGCTGTGAAAGTATTTTCTTGGTCATCAAAAGTGTGAGTCCAAGAATCGGGAATAAAACCTTCTGGACGAGGTGAATTACGATCCATTTGCTGGCCATCTACCCAGCCATCTAAAATTCTAACAGATATTATCGGTAATGGATTCTGGACTCTGACAGTTATTGTTTTTGTCAAACTTTGAGCACCATAGTCATCTATGACATAAAGTGACACTTCATGAATCCCTGGTTCAGTAAAGGTGAAAGTTGATATCGCGTTGTCACTATAAAATCCTTCACCGAATGACCAATTAAATATCAAGTTTGCAGAATCTCCTGTTGATGAGTCTATATCATAAGAAGAAATTCCATCAAATGTATAAGGTACATCGACATATCCATCTTCAGCTCTAAAGTCTATTGCTACTGTCTCTCCTTCTGAGGTTGTTCTAACGGTGAAATCTGCTATAGGATCTTGGTTTAGTACATTTACAAATAGTTGAGCTGTTGATTCACTTCCATCATCGTCTACGACCTTGAGAGTAACTGATTTAATTCCTGGCGTGTCCCAAGAGGGAGAAGGATATGGAGAATTTGATGAAGTTTGAACAAAATCATCATTTCTATCGGTGATTCCTCCATCCAAATTCACCCCGTCCAAGAAATTCCATTCATAGCTAACTATTGTACCATCATCGTCGACAAAAATATCTGGCATAATGATTGATGTGTAGGTATTAGTCGTTAAATTCTCAGCAAAAATTTGGTATGGAATTCTATTGTTAACATATACTGTAATGTTCTTTACCCCGGTATTAAAACCATCAAAAACCGATAATGTGAGATTAAATGCCTCAACTTCTTTGTCAATTGCACCCCATTGATGTTGAGCGATGTAGGCGCCTTGGCCATTATCAAATGTTCCATCACCCCATTCCCATTGGAACTCAAGATTTTGTATTGGCACATTATCAACAGTTCTTGAAGCAGAAAATTGAATCATTTGGTTGGTAAGTATACTTATGTTATCAGTAATTACTACATTATTCACAGTAATGGTAGGTTGAGGGATGGAATCGTCTGTGACATTTATTTGTAAGATATCTGTTTCAGACCAAGTATTCCCTTGATCCATGATTCTTAATGTTGCATTGTATAAGCCAATATTTTGATATGACCTTGTTGGGGATTTCAAATTAGATGATATACCATCATCAAAATCCCAAGCATAAGCTACTGGTTGGTCAAGATATGGTAGAGTATTGTTGTCTAAAGATAGTCCCCATGCATCAAACCCACTGCCAACAAACTGAATATTTTCCCAAGTCTGACTTGCATTAGTTGAGATAGAACCGTTTGCTACTGGCCTCATATTGGCAAGATCCCATGGTTGAGTAGAAACACTATCCACTAATGTTCCAATCATATCATACATATCGAATTTGACAGTATATTGTCCATCAAAAGGTGCAGTGAACCAAACGTTGCTGTTAGAATTAACTCCACCACCTGCAGAAATTCTTGAAGTTATCTCATCAACGACTAGTCCTTGAGAATCAATAATCTTTGTCTCAACATCCAAATCTTCGAAGAATGCATTTGAGAAAACATCAAAGTTAACTTGTACTGTATCATCATTGCCATCTCCATCTCGGTCAGATAAATCAGTATTATTGATTGTTAATGATGCAGGAGCAGTAATTCTTGCTGCTTCGATGTCAACTGTTCCTTGAGGGTAAGATGGGCCACAAGAGGTGTAATCACAATCTGCAACAGTACTACCATACCAAGTAATTGCCCAAACCTCATCAGTTAGATTTCCAAAACCTGGAACTAATGCAGTTGCCACATTACTTTGGAAATCTAGATCTGAAACGCTCAATAGACCATCTATCATTGACTTAGTAACAATTACTCCATCAAATTGACTAACATCTGCTGTTAATCTAATTGTTAGAGGCGCAGGAGATGATGCACCAGGAGTAAATTTGAATGCCCTCAAACCCCATCCTTCTACCGTGTGTCCAGTTGAAGAAAATGGAGTACTCCAATCACTGTTAGTTTCTGTTGGCTGAGCTCGACAGAAAGACCCTGAAGAGCATGTCGGAGTAAGATCGAGGTTTGAAAATCCATAGATGCCTTGTTCTGAATCCAAAAATGCTGCTACAGAGAAATTTGCAAAGATTTCACTCATAGTTCTACCAAGCATTCCAGGTTGTCCTGAAGGTGGTGAAAGTGCTAAGTTTTGGACAGAAACTCCACCTGTTGCTGAATCTTGGACTAATTGACGAACTGCTGGACCGCCTCCAAGATGGTCTGCTAAATACATTGTAAATATGAATCCTGCACCATAATCGGCAAACCTTTGATTCCACCACCTTATAGATAACTCAGGCGATTCTGTCCATTGATTAAGATGGCTAATTAGTGTTGAATCTGAACCAAAGCACAGGTAAATTGCCACATCAGCGTTACCTTCATCAATCCATAAATTTTCATATGGATCTTGAGCATTGTGAAGTAAATGTTGTAACTCATGGGCAATAATTGACTTACCCCAAGATAATGTTATGTCAGCATAATCGATGAAAACTGCCTCCCTTGAACTAGCAAATGATGGAGCAAAATATCCTCCTGTGTTGAATGCTCCATCTATGTCATAAATTACGATTTGAACTTGACAATTATTATCGATGTCTGGAGCAGCTAAGCCTCTACCATCTTGGTAATCTTTACCATAGTAAGTGGTCATTGTTGGGTAAATTGTTGAATCCCAAGAAGACGCTAAGTTGTTTAAAACAGTTGAAGATAATGTTCTGCCATTTTGAACAATAAACGCTACTGTATTGGTTGTTTTTGCTACATAAGCGTCCAATGAACCTCCCGAAATAGGAACTGTTAGAGTATCACCTACAAGATGAGGGTTACAAGATCTTGCGCTAGCCCTTCCATAGTTGACTGGCTCATATTTCATCTCATCAACGCCAGGTCTGCCTGCATCAATCCATGCCTGTTTCATAAATCCATAAGCAGAGACTACTGGTGTTTCTTCATCGAATAACAAATACTCTCTACCTTCTGATACATCGAAATCTGCTAAGTCTCCGATAATTACTCCTTGGACATCATAGTTCCTTTCATTCGATTGAGAATCTGAATCTGCTGCCGCTGATGATGAGAATATTGGCGATGATAATGAAACCATCATTAACGCAATTAAGAAGAGTGATTTTGTAGAGCGTTTTTCCGACATATTTCAAATCCCACTAAATGCGTTATTGCATTCAAATTGAGCAGTAAAAAAGAAGTATTTAAGGGTCAGTCTATTAGGATTCTATAATGCTCACATGTTGCGCTCAATCGAAAAGCCGTTCAGTTGCGGCTTTTTTATTAATTTCAATGCTATTTTCGTGCATATTAAGTTCAACTAGTTCAGAAATTTCTGATTACGAATATCAAGGGAGCGACCCCTGTGAATTTATTGATGATTTATCATTCGATAGCAATTCTGCTAATGCTTCAATTACTTGGCAGACAGATTTAGGACCAAGGCTACCTGGTTCAAATGCGTCACAAAATCTTAGAACTTCAATAATTGAAAACTTATCTGATTGGACATTTGAAGAATCAAGTCATCAAAGAGAAAATTTCACCCTCACAAATCTTGTTGGAACTTTTAGCCCGTTGAACTCAACCGGTCAAAATGTTGTTTTTGTCGCTCATTATGATTCAAGATACATGGCAGAGCGAGACGAAAATGAGTCAATGAGGGACAAGCCCATAGATGGCGCGAATGATGGTGGAAGCGGGGTAGCCGTATTAATTGAACTAGGAAAAATAATTCCTCAAATGAACCTAAATCATGATGTCACACTATTTTTCTCTGATGCAGAAGATCAAGGAATACCTGGTGGAGGATACCCTCTAACATGGTCATATGGAGCATATGCTTGGGTAGAAAACCTTACTGAAAGCTACAAGGAAAACATTTCTGCATACATTGTTATCGATATGATTGGTGACAAGTACCTTGATTTTACCAAAGTTACCGATACTTCCAATCAACTATGGGAAACTATTGTCCCAATCACCGCTGCATTAGGGATGATGGAAGAAGAAACTGATTGTAATGGAGAATATGGTATTGAAATATTCAATCCAAATAGAACTAGAGGTGTTATTGACGATCATGTGCCTGCTCATGAAGCAGGAATACCTGCAATTAATTTCATCGATATAAATTACGGAGAAGATGCTGAACGTTGGGGAGGATATTGGCATACTCATGAGGATACTGCAGACAAAGTCAGTGCTGAGTCTCTTGGATTAATTGGTAATATACTGGAGATTGGATTGAAATCATCGGCGTGGACTTTAGAGCCGTCTCAGGTAAATAATGTCGAATTAGATAATAATCCAACTATAAATTCTGATTCGAATTTAGATTATTCCACCCAGAAAAATATTGAAAAAAGTAGGGCTGTAGGCTATATATCGATCATTATTGTATCGTTTATATTAGTACTTATTTTGATGGCAGATATTAGTCTAAAACTGTAACATTGTGCGCGGACATTTGGGGGAAGAGGTATTATCCGCGCACCTCAAGGGGTATTTATTCGGGAGGCTTTGTGATGTCGGAGAAAAGTTTCGAAGAGCGAAGAGCGGCGTTAAGGGAGCGCGTTCAAGAGCAAATCGAAGCGAAAGAAGGTGATTCTTCACCAGATTTGCCTGATTTGTCAAATAATACAGAAGAACGTGAAATTGTAGTTAAGCCAATGATTGACTTAGACTATGACGAAAGAGAACGTTTGAGGATGATTGTTGCAATTTTAGTCCTTATTGGCAGCATATTGGGGATTGTTAGCGGAGGTATCTTACTACAAGGTAATCCTGATGAATTACTGAATTCTTCACTGTTTAATGAAGCCGAGACTGTTGATATAACTGGTCAAGTCCTGACTATTGATGGAGTGATATTAGAGAATGCAACAATTGAATTATATGAAGACAAAAGTGTAATTGTGATTCAAACAGAAAGTTCAGATGAAAATGGCTACTTCCAATTTGACAATGTAAAACCCGAAATTATGAAATTAAGAGTGGTAATATCAGGATATGACTCTGTAGAAAGAACATTTAGAGCGGAAAATGGTTTAATCTCCCCATTTACTATGGTTGAAGGTAATTCTTCAAATATTATTCAAGAGAATGCTGTTAGTGGCGATGGTGGATGGTCACTTGAAGCATCAGTAGCACTCTCTACATTCTTGGCAATTTTTACTATTATAACTGGTTTTGTTGGGATTCAGGCATCGGTTGAGGTTAGGCGTGGAAA